>CAYNLL010000192.1:0-6465 GCA_964398015.1 uncultured Opitutaceae bacterium
GTTTTTTCATGCCGGCCATGGTCATGCGCTTCTGGCCGGAATGGGCGTGGCTCAAAAACGCCATCGCCCGGCAGACTTTTGGCAAGGCGCTGGCCGCGCGGTTCCGCCGCGTTTGCCCGCCTCCGGGTTGGAGCAGGGCCGGGGCGCGGTAGGCGCAAGGTTTTCGTGGCTGCGCACGCTCAGGCGCGGCAGGTCGACGACCCCCTGGAGCTCGCCCTGGACGGCGTCGCTGCAGTAGAGCGTCGCGGAGGCGCTGGTGCGGTGCACCTCCTGAATCCACTCGTAGGCGGCGAGGCAACGCACGCGCTCGGGCTCCACGCGGGCGGGGGCGAACGAGCGCACCACAGAGGCGTCCAGCGCCAGGTCGTACCGCGGGTTGGACTCGTGGCTGAAGACCAGGTCAAGGAGCTCCCTGATCTTGGTCGCGGGATGGTGGCTTCTCAGAATCTCGGCGCGGCCCTCGCCGCGGATGCGGGCGGCCTCGGCCGGGTGCGCCATGTAAAAGCGGATCTTCTCGACGAGCTCGTCGGGGCTGCTCCAGACGTCCAGGTGCTTGCCGGGCTCGAAGAGCGAGCGCAGGCCCGTGGAGTCCGGCAGGTCGTCGGTGAGCAGGAAGCCGCCGGCGCCAAGGGCCTCGAACACCCGGAGGTTCAGGTCCCCGTTTTGGCTCACGTTGAGCGTCACCTGGGAATCCGCGTACCAGTCGGCCGTCTGGCAGAGCGTGCCCTGGAGCTCCTCGAGAGGCAGCCCCGCCCTGCGCACGTGGGTCAGCACGGCCCGCTCCCACGGCTGGACGCCCCCGGCTTGTCCGACGAAGGTCAACGGATGGGTCGGGCTCAGCCTGAGGTTCCGCGGCACGTAGCGGAACTCCAGGGCCGGCAGCCAGTGGAGGTTCCTCAAGCCCGCCCTGGCGAACCACTGCGCGTGGTGGCGTGTGCGATCAAAAACGATGAAGTCAAAGGGCTCGGACTGCGCATAGCGAATGACGTGCTGCAGGGGCGCCTTCTGCAGGTGGGTGTCTCCCACGAGAAGGATCTTCGGGCAGTCGAAGGCCCGCAGGTTGCGCGGCAGGTTGCGCCGTGAGGCGTCGGCCTTGACCACGAGCATGTCGGGCTGCTGCGCCGCGGGAAGCAGGCCGAGGATGTCGCCTGCGTCATGGAAACCGGCCGGGGTCCTCAGGCTCAGCACGCGGCCGTCCTCGACGCACCTCTGGGCATCCGGTCCGCAGATGATCTCGCGCGGCGAAAACATCGGGTCGCGGTAGGCGACCTTCGGCAGGGGGAGGAAAGCCAGGACATGGGGAGGATTGGTGATTGAGTCCATGGGCGTGCTGCAAAGCAGCACCTGCGCCATCCATGAATGCCAGTTACATTAGTAATTCATCACCAAATAGATAAAGTAGTATTTATGGCAATGTGCAGGGGGCATGAAACGCATCTTCTTGGCTGGCTTGTCCATAGGCAGAAATTGCCGCCGATCTCCAGCTTCATTGCAGCGCAGGGCAGGGGCATGGCACGTCGCGGAATCCGGCCCGGGCGCCGGGCCCACGGCCGCGCGTCACGACCCTCGCGAATAGATCCGCTGCAGGAGGCCCCGGTCCGGGGATTCGGCCGGCGGCGGCGTGCCGCGGCTCAGGCTGTAGCGCGTGAGGAGCTGCTCATTCTCGCGGTCGATCTGAAGAATCTGCATGATCCTAGCCTGCGTCCGCTCGAGGGCCGCGCGCCTCTGGGGATCGCGCACGCCGTCGGTCGACGCCGCTCGAAGGGCCGTGATGGCCTGGTCCAGCCGGCCCAGGGCCGACCGTTTGCGCTCGAGGAGCGGCGCCTCCGCCGGGCGGCGGTTCTCCTGGAGAAAGCGGTTCTCCTCCAGCGCCAGCTCATAGAGCTCATCGCAGATCTGCCGGTGCTGCTGGATGGCATCCTCAAGGTTCATCGGGCGGTGCCGGCGCCAGCCGGCGCGGCCGCAGCATGGGACGCCGCGTCGCGAGCGCTGTTGGGAATGCTGAGGAAGGAGGCCAAGGTAGTGTCGGTGGACTGGAGCCACTCGATGTGTTGTAAGCGCCAGGACGCCATCTGCGCAAGTTCGGCGATTTCGGGTGACGGAGCGGGTTTTGCCGCCGCGGCCGCGGCGATGATCTTCTGGTAGGCGGCGGACGCCTCGCCGAAATCGAACAGCCGCTCGTTGCACAAGGCCACCTGGTAGAGCACGGGAAGCTGCCACTCGGGCGCATCGTCCAGCCCGATCATGCTCCTGTAGATGGAGAGCGCGCTCATGGTGTCGCCGGACTGGAAGAAGTCGTTCGCGAGCAGGTTGCCCGTGCGCCTGCGCCAGTAGGCCCACGTCTGGGGATCCGCCGCGAGCAGCTGCTTCTCCTGGCGAAGGAGATCCATCACCGCGGCAAGCGCCTCCTGGGGCCGGTTCATTTTCCTCAGGGTGGTGGCCAGAAGGTAGCGAGCCTCGGGGACGTTCTCATTCGAGGGCCAGGTCTCGAGGAACAGGTGCAGCGACTTGCAACCTGTTTCCAGGTCGCCGGCGAGGATCTGGGAATGCGCGGCCATGAAGCTGGCATGGGCGCGGTCCGTCGCGGAAAGCTCGAGGAGCTGGAGGCGGGAGAAGTAGGCGCCGGCCCTGTCGTACTCGCCGTTCTCATAATAGGTCTCGGCAATCTCGTATTCGGCTGTCCGCGCCAGGCTCTCGTAGTGCCCGAGGCCGCTCTGCGGCAGCTTCAGGGTCGAGTTGATCACAGAATAGAACCGGTTAAGGGCCAGCTTGTTCGCACCCATGGCGCGCAGCGTCCTTCCGAGCTCGAGATAGGCGTCGGGGAGCCTGTCGTCGGCGGGGGAGTCCTTGATGAATCTCTCGTAGAGCGCCGCGGCCTTTGTGGTGTTGCCTTCCTTGCGGTAGGCGCGGGCCAGCCCGAGCAGGGCCGAATTCAGCTCGGCCTGGGTGGACGCCGGGCCGTCGAGGACCTGGCGGTAGGCCATCTCCGCAGACGGGAGGTCGCCCCGGTCGGAGAGGCTCTTGCCGAGGTTGAGCAGGCCCGAGGCCTCATCAACGGGCGCAGCCTCGCCCTTTGCCGCAGGTTCGGCGCCGGCCGAGGCCATCCCCGGGAACGCGGACAATGCGACGAGGAGCGCTAGTGCGCGCGTTCTCCGGGGACGTCTCTTCATTCTTCGCGATATGTGGCAGAGCTCGGCGGGAGCTTTGCGGGCTGGTTAGGCACCGGGGCGTTGGACGCGCCCGAGCCCGGCAGCTGGAAGAATGGCAGGAATTCCTCCGGCCGCACCCGCGGGCGCATATCGTCTGGAATGATGGCCGGCTCTGAAGCGTCTGGTGCCGCGGGCTGCCCGGCCGTGTGGGTCGAGCTGTCCGCTGCCGATGACGGCTTGGATGCCTTGGGTGCCGGGACGGCGGACGCCATGGGTGGCGCCACCTCGGGCTTCAAGGCGGCCACCGCTGAGGCAGCCGGGTTTTGCGCCTGCGACAAGGAACTCAAGGTTGAAGCCGGCTCCTGGAAGCGGAGGGGCGGGGGCCCGACTACGCCCAGGTAGGGATTCGAAGCCTCGAGCTGCTCGATGGGTACGGGTGTTCGTCCGGTGCCCGTGAGGGCGCGCTCGCCGATTTTGCCCGGAAGGGCCGGCGAGAAACCGAAGAAACAGTAATACAACATCTTGTGCAGACGTGAGAGGAGTGGCCTGTTCGCGCGGAAATTCATACTGTGTTCGCGTGATCATGCTCGTTCGTTCGTTCTTGTGCCCAATTTGACAATCGGTCCGGGGTGCCGATTCTGAAGCCGATTTGCTGGTTCCGGCGCCATTGTGCGCCGGCCCCCTCAAGGACTGCCCTTTGCAGCGGGTTTTTCGGCCAACATATACCGCAGGCGCCTGCCGAGCTCGTCCAGGCGGTAGGGCTTTGACAGGAACTCGGTCTGGCCCAGCCGCTCGAGCTTGTTGCGTGTCTCGGCGCTGATGTGGCCGCTAAGGATGAGGACAGGCAGGTCGGGACGATGGCCCTTGATGGACTCGACGACGTCCACGCCCGACGCCTTGGGCATATTGATGTCCAGGAGGACCGCGTCGATCGCATGGGACGGGTTGCCGAGGATCTCGATGGCCTCAAGCCCGTTGCTGGCGCTGGTGACGTTGTAGCCCTTCCGTGTGAAGACGGTTCGGAGGATGTGGCGGATGGCGTCCTCGTCGTCGACGATGAGCAGGGACTCGGTGCCGTCCGGAAAGGAGCTCAGCTCGGACGGAGCCAGCGTGAGGGCTCCCGTCCCGCCGGATGGCATCAGGATTGTGAAGGTGCTCCCCTTGTCCGGAACGCTCTCCACGTCGATGAAGCCGCGGTGGCTGGCGACGATGCCATAGACCACGGCCAGGCCAAGGCCGGTGCCGTCGGTGCCCGCCTTGGTGGTGAAGAACGGCTCGAAGATCCTGGCTTTGACCTCGGGCGTCATCCCGGTGCCGGTGTCGGTCACGCGCAGGCAGATGTAACTCTTGTCGCGGGCGGCCTCCGCGTAGGCGAGCGAATCGCCGCCCACCAGGCTGGTGCTGATGGAGATGGTGCCGCCGTCGGGCATGGCGTCGCGCGCGTTGACGCAGAGGTTCAGGACGATCTGCTGGAGCTGGTTCTGGTCCGCAAGCAGCGTCGGCAGCCCGTCGAGGAGGGAGATGCTGAAGGCGACCTTCCGCGGGAAGGTCTCGGCCAGGAGCGCGGTGAGCTCCCTGACGAGCTGGTTCATGTCGACGGGCGCGAAGTGGACCTGCGCCTTGCGGCTGAAGGTGAGGATCTGGCGGACTAGGCCGATCGCCCGCTGCGACGCGCGCTTGATCTCCCGGAGGCTCTTCTGGAATAGAGCCGGGTCGTTAGGATGGAGTGCGCTCAGCTCGGCGTAGCCGTTGATCACCGCGAGCAGGTTGTTGAAGTCGTGGGCTATCCCGCCGGCGAGCGTCCCGAGGCTTTCCATCTTTTGGGACTGCCTGAGCTCCTCCTCGAGGCGCTTTCGCTCCGTGATATCCTCGCGCAGGCAGAGCAGGTTCGTGATCTCGCCCGACACGTTCCGGATGCAGGACACCTGCACGGACTCCCAGACCTTGAAGCCGTCCTTCTTGATGCGGGAGAGCTCGCCCTGCCACTCGTTGCCGGCCATCACGGTCTCCATCAGGCGCTGGTACGAGGCCTCGTCGGGGTGGCCTTCGCGCAGCACTCGGGCGTCGTTCTCTAGGCACTCCTCGAGCGTGTGCCCCGACACCTCCGTGAACCTCGGGTTCACGTACTGGGTCCTGCCCTCGATGTCGGTGATCACGATCGCGATGGAGCACTGCTCGACGGCTCGCGAGAGCTTCAGGTAGAGCTCCTCGGCCAGGCGCTGCCGGGTGATGTCGTGGCCCACCGCGCGCACCGCGACCGGCGAGCCGGCCTCGTCGAGAAGGACCGTCTCCTCCCACGACATCCAGCGCCAGCCCTGCGGCGTGAGCCAGCGGTGGACGCGCGTCACCTGGTGGGGCGGCCTCTTGAGCTCCGCCTCCGCCGAATGATAGGCCGAGACATCGTCGGGATGGATCAGTGCGGGGACCGATTCGCGGGCCGGCACAAGGGCGCCGCGGCCGAACTTGCGCGTAAAGGCGACGTTGGAGGCGAGCAGGTGCCCCTCGAGGTCCCTGCAGTAGGCGGGGGCGGCGCTCGTGGCCCACGCGCTCAGCGCGGAGGCGGGCTGCGGCGGGCCATCCCGCATGAGGGCGCGGTCTGCGTATGTGGACCAGACGGGCATGGCGCGGGGGCGCTGGGTCAGAGGAGGCCGTTGAGGATGGCGGGAAGCCGTCCGAGTGCGTTGGCGAGCGAGGCGCGAGCGAGGCGCGCCTCGTTGTCGTCCGAGCCGTAAAGGATCTGCCAGCCGTCGAGCGTGGTCCACGAGTCGGCGGCGATGGGATCAACCTTCTCGAAGCCGCCCTCTATCTTGGCATGCCGCACGAGGTAGTCGGCGACCTGGACGGCGGCTGCGAAGGTCTGGTGGCACGGCGCGTTCATGGGGTCGTGGTGGTAGCGCACGGAGTAGGAGAGCTCCTCGACCAGCTGGTGGCGCTCCAGGAAATAGGAGCCGATCTGGGCGTGGTCCCATCCGATGAGCGAGCGCTCGAGCGCGCAGACGTCCGCGGGAGTGTGGACGGGCGTCCGCGCTACGGCGGCAAGCTCGTCGGGAAAGGCATAGGCCATCACGATCTTGCCGACGTTGTGGAGCAGCCCCACCAAATAGTCCGTGTCGTCGTCGACGGCGTACTGGGTCGACGAGAGGATCTCCCGGGTGAGGATGGCGGTGCCGATGCTGTGCTGCCACAGGTTCTTCCACTGGAGGGGCGACGGCGCAAACGACTGCAGCTGCTCCATCTCCTCGATGACGGGGGTCGCCACGGAAAACTCGCGGATCTGGCGCAGGCCGAGGAAGAACACCGCCTCCTCGATGTTGTT
>CAYNLL010000193.1:0-6429 GCA_964398015.1 uncultured Opitutaceae bacterium
CCCGCGACGAGCGTGCTCGAGTTCAATCCCGGTGCCAGCGCGATCGTGCCGGCGGTCGTGCCACTCGGATCAAAGAAATTCCCGCCCGTTCCCGTGGGGTTGTACGCGGCGTTCACCGAGGTGACCAACTGGTTCGCAAGGCTGTTGAGGTTTGACCGGAGGGTTTGGATCGGTCCCGTCGCGGCCGTGATGTCGCCCTGGATCGAGCCTGAGCCCAGTCCCAGCGTCGTCGCGGGCAGCCCGCCCGTGACCGTTCCGCCGGAGTAATTAAGGCTGCCCTGCACCGTCCCCAACGAGACCAGCACGATCGGGCTTCCGCTCGCATCGGGCGTGGTGACCGTGTCCTCCCCGTTGCTCTGCTCAGTCACCTTCACCGGGATGATCGCCGCGAGCTTCTCCAGATCGGCCTCCCGGCTGTCGCGCAGGCTGACGGCTGAGCCGGGACTGTTCACCTCCGCGGCGCCGATCTGCGTGTTCAGGGTGGCGATGTTCGTGAGGAGGGTGTTCGCGGTAGAGACGTCGCTCGCGGCCTGCGTGGAGGCCGACGCCTGGACCTGGGCGAGGTTCTGGTCGACCGACTGAAAGGTCTGCGTCAGGGTCGTGGCCTGCTCGATGAGCGACTGCTGCGTGCCGCTGTCGGTCGGCTGCGCGGCCAGCGCTGTGAAGGCGTTCATCAGATTGCTCATGGCGAGCGCGATCCCGCTGTCGCTTGTGCCCGCCGAGGCGTCTGTGCTCGAGGTGGTCGCGTTCGTGAGCGACTCGCCTAGTCCCGCCTGCGCCTGCTGGAGCCAGCCCTGCTGGGTCGAGGCGGAGGAGGTCTGGCCGATCTGAGAGATGATCTGCTGGTTGAGAAGAGAATCGCTGTATTGCTGGATGCTCGTCGCCTGGAGTCCGGTGTCCTCCTCACCCTGGGGCGTCATCACCTCGCCGGCGGACCCGAACACCACGTACTCGTCCGCGTAGTTCGGATTGTTGAGGTTCGCGATGTTGTTGGAGGTCACCCCGATGGCCACACTCTGCGCGTTGAGCGCCTGGGCCGTGGAGGTCAAAACAGAGAATAGGCCTGCCATGATGGGGAGTGTTAGCCCTGCGCGGCAAATGCCGCGGCGCCGCGAGCCGACGAGAGCGTGATGTTCCCGTTCGGATTGTAGACCTTGGAGACGGAACCCGGCCGCAGGCGCCGAAGCAGCTCCTGGTTGTTTTCGATGGTGCGTATCAGGAAGAGGCGGTTGTGCCTTGAGACGCGGCGAAGGCGGCCGGCCGCGCGGTTAACGTCGGTGACGAGCGCGCGAAGAAGCGGGCGCGCGTCCTCGGAAACGTGCGGGAGCAGGGCTCCGAGGGTCGGCGGGCCGGCTAGGCCCTTGCCACGCGCGAACTCGCCCGCCGCGGCCTCCCTCTTCTTCCTGCTGTCCAAGAGGACGTCCGCTTGCTCGTCGATCTCGCCCGTGACGCGGAGCACCCCGCCGGCATCCCGCCTGAAGAGCAGCGCCTGCTGCTCCTCGAAGAGCTGGATCAGCCTCCCGTATTCGGTCACCTCGGACCGGAGGCACTCGACGATGGGTTGCCAGAACTCGGTCATAGGGCCCCCTTTGCGGGCGCCGGATGGGCGGCCGCGGTGACGCGCGGTGAAAGCTGCTGCTGAAGAATGGACGACATTCCGAGCCCGCCTCCCTTGGCGAGGCTCTGCGAGAGAGCGTCTGTCAGCATGTAGCCGTAGACGTCGCTCCCTGCGCCGCTTCCCATCATCGAGCCCATGCTCTTGTCAAGGAACTGGCGCAGGAGAACGGACTCAAACTGCTCGGACACGACCTTCGCCTGGGCGGAGGAGGAGCTCCCGGCCATGTGGAGCTGGCCCACGAGATCGGGGGCTAGCGTGGCCGCGGCGTTTGTCGGAAGGATTTCCATGGTCTCTAGTTGATGACGAGGTCCGCCTGGAGGGCGCCCGAGCGCTTGAGCGTCTGAAAGATCGCCATCATCTCGCGGGTCGAGACGCCGAGGGAATTCAGGGCCGTCGCGAGCTGCTCAATGGTCGGCAGCTCCTTGATCACAATCAGGCTGCCCTTGGTCTCCGTCGCGGAGGTCTGGGTGCTCTGCACGGGCGTGGTCTGGCCGTTCGACATCGGGAGCGGCTGGCTCACCCCCATGTTGGAGGACACCGTGATTGTCAGGGAGCCGTCGGCCACGGCCACTTCGGAGATGCGGACGGTGGAGGTGGCGACAATCGTCCCCGTGCGCTCGTTGATGACAATGCGGGCGAGGGTGTCGGGGGTCACGTCAATCACCCCGAGATCCGAGATGAAGGGGACCTCCTTGCCCGCGTACCTTGCCGGCAGGTGAACCTGGACGGTCGCCGAGTCGAGCGCGGACGCCGCCATGGGCCAGACGCCATTAATCGCATCCGCCATGCGCGCCGCCGACGTGAAGTCCGGATTGTGCAGAAGGAGCCGCAGGGAGCCGTTGTGGACGAACTGCGCGGGAATCTCGCGCTCCACGATGGCGCCGTTGCTTATCGTGCCCACCGTCGGGTGGTTCTTCTGAACCGTCGCCCCGCCGCTGCCACCCTGTCCACCGAGGAAGCCGCCGATGGCGATGCCGCCCTGCGCGACCGCGTAGGTGTGGCCGTCGCCGCCGAGCAGCGGCGTCTGCAGGAGCACGCCACCCTGAAGCGACTTCGCGTCGCCCAGCGAGGCCACCGTCACGTCGATTCTCGCGCCGGACTTGAGGAAGGCGCTGATGTCGGCCGTCACCATGACTGCCGCGGTGTTCTTGGCGGTCACGTCCTGCTGAGGGTTGACGGTGATCCCGTAGCGCTGCAGCACATTCGCCACGCTGTGCAGTGTCGCGTTCGGATTGCTGTCGCCCGCCCCCGCAAGTCCGACGACAAGTCCGTATCCGACCAGCTGGTTGTCCCGGTCCCCTTCAATGAGCGTGATGTCCTTGATGCGGGACGCCTGCAGGGAGGTCCCGCTGAGGGCAAAGGCGAGGAGCGAGCCCCCGAAGCGCCGGATCCAGGCTGCGAGCAGCCGTCGTTTGAAAGATGATCTCATGTGTGGGGTCCCGGGGTAATCAGAACGGCCTGAGCAGCTCGTAGAGCTTCGAGAACCAGCCCTGCTTCTCGGCATCGGCCAGCGTTCCCTTGTTCACAAACTCCACTCGAGCCTCGGCGATGCTGCTTGAAAGCACGGTGTCGTTGCTCGCGATGTCATCCGGGCGCACCAGGCCGTGAAGGACGACGTACTGCGTCTCCCCTGAGAACGACACCAGCCGCACGCCCTCGATCACGAGGTTGCCGTTCGGAAGGACGTCCGTGACGAGCACGGCCGCCTGCGACGACACGCTCTGGGAGTTGCTCACCTGGCCGCCCCCGGTGTTCGAGGAGGCGCCCGAGAACTGAAGGCTGGGCAGCTGGCCCCCGTGGGT
Organism: uncultured Opitutaceae bacterium; assembly: GCA_964398015.1. Taxonomy (GTDB): domain Bacteria; phylum Verrucomicrobiota; class Verrucomicrobiia; order Opitutales; family Opitutaceae; genus Palsa-1447. The sequence continues at coordinate 3,421 of CAYNLL010000193.1, forward strand.
GCCGAGGCCGCTGACAGCCGGGGGAAAGATGAACTGCTGGACGGCGTCGTTGACGCTCGACTGGCGCGTCGACTGCTTGTTCTGCGTGCTCGAGGCGCTGGCCGTCTCCTGCACGATGACCGTGAGGATGTCGCCGGTGTGCGCAGCCTTGTGGTCGGCGACCATGCCCGCGCCCTCGGCGGGCCACACCGAGCCGGCACGAAGGGAAACGGAGCCGCCCAAAAGAAGCAGGCAGAACATGAGGCTGCGGGTGTGGTGGATCATGGGATTCAAAGTCTGACCTCTACGCGGTTGTCCCCGACAACCAAGGCCGGGATCGTCTTCAGGGAGTCGGGATTGCGGACCGTGACGATGTCCCCGAGCGCGCCGCTCTGGAGGGCGACGCCCTTCATGGTGACGCGCAAGAGGCCCGTGCAGGCCGTCACGTCGATGATCTCACCTTTGCGCACGAGCGGCCGGTGGCCCACATCGCGCCACGTGAGCATTGAGCCGGCTTGGACGGCGCGCACCAGGATCAGGTCGGGGTCGATGGTGTCCACGGGGATCGAGTCCCTCATCCGGAAGCAGTCGACGCGCCGCGGCTCGATGAGCGTCGACTCGAGCGGACCGCCCGAGACGAGGGGTTCGCGGGCGAACCACGCGTCGCGCCAAAGCGACGCGCGCAGAATGACGGTGGCTTCCTCGGCGGGGGACGCGTCGCCGAACATGCGGAAGCGCACCACCATGGAGGAGCCGGCGCTGGAGGGATATTCGACGATCGCCACGCGCCATGCCCTCGCCTGCTTCGCCGGAGGCGTCCAGGGATTCGCGAAGTCGATCTGAAGGTCGCCGGTGAGGTTGAAGCGGGTCTGCAAGTCGCTCGCCAGAAGCGCGAGGAGCTGCTCGGACGCGATCGGGGCCGGGGCGGGAGCGGCCGGGACGACGGACGCGGCCGGGGTGGCGGCCGCCGGGGTCGCGTCGGAATCCAAGGCGAAGGCCGTTGGGGTCGCGCCGAGGACGGCCGCGAGGGCGAGGTGCTGGAATCGGCGGATCATTGCTTTATGCTGTTAACGTTCTGGAGCATCTGGTCCGAAGCCTGCACGGCCTTGGAGTTGATCTCATAGGCTCTCTGCGCGACGATCAGGTTCACCATCTCCTCGACGATGCTCACGTTCGAGCCCTCGAGGTAGCCCTGGGCGATCGTGCCGAAACCCTGGAGACCCGGCGATCCGGTCTGCGGGGATCCGCTGGCGGTCGTCTCGTCGTAGATGTTGCCTCCCATGCTGTCTAGGCCCGCGGGGTTCGCAAACCGCGTGAGCGTGATATTGAAGGTCTGCGTGCCGTTGGGCCCTTGCACCGTCACGTCGCCGCCGGAGTCGACGCTGATCGAGGTCGAGCCCGATTGAATAGTCTGAAACCCGCTCAGGAGCGGCATTCCGTCGGCCGTGACGACCTGCCCCTGGGCGCTGAGCTTGAACGAGCCGTCCCTCGTGTAGCCGATGGTCCCGTCCGGCTTCTGGACGGCGAAGAAACCGTCGCCCTGGATCGCGAGGTCGAGCTGCTGGCCGCTCTGGCTGAGCTGTCCCTGGGTAAAGACTTTTGACGTCGCCGCGGCACGGGTGCCGTTTCCGACCTCAACTCCGTTCGGAACCACATTGCCGCTCCCGGCGTCCGCTCCGGCGGCCCTGGTCTTCTGGTAGAGCAGGTCCTGGAACTCGATCTTGCTGCGCTTGAAGCCGGGTGTGTTCACGTTCGCCAGGTTGTTGGCGATCGTGTTGAGGTTCAGCTCCTGGGCCTCCATGCCTGTCGCCGCCGAGTAGAGTGAGAGATTCATGGGTGGTGCGTGCTTCCGCTCAGCCTAATGCGTCTATGGTCTTCTGCGTCTGCTGGTCCGCATTCGTGATCACCCGCTGGTTCGCCTCGTAGGCGCGCGAGACCTGGACGAGGCTGACCATCTCGTACAGCGGAGAGACATTGGACGACTCGATGTACCCTTGGAGGACGCCCGGGTGGGTGCTTGGCGTGGCCCCCGCCGTCGGGCCGGCCAACATGAGGCCGCCGGAGAGGGGCACGAGGCCTGCGGTGTTGGAGAATGAGGTGACCGCCAGCTGTCCCACCTGGGTGTCTCCCTGGGAGACCGCACCGTCCTGTGTGATCGTCACCGGGCCTTCGCCCTGGGTGAAGACGATGGGCGTCCCGGTCGCGCTGAGCACGGGGTAGCCGGAGCTGTTGATCAGGGTACCGTCGTTCCGCTGGCTGAAGGTGCCGTTGCGCGTGTAGGCAGTCGTGCCGTCGGGCATCTGCACCTGAAAGAATCCTGTGCCCTGGATCGCAAGGTCGAGGGGCTGGCCCGTGGGCTGCGTCTCGCCCGCCTTGTAATTGATGCCGTTCGTGGCCGAGGGAAACGAGGCGGGCTGCTCCGTGTCGCCCTCAGCCTCGGCACCCAGATTGAATTGTCCGTTGTCCTGCGCCGAGAAATTGACCGTGCGCTCCCTGTACCCAGGCACCTGGCTGGCGCTGATGTTCTGGGATACCGCGTCCTGCAAGCGCTCAAGGGCCGTGAGCGAGGCAGCATTTTGGTAGAGACCGATGTTCATCTACCGGAAATTAGCATGCTGTATGCCAAAATCCTTACTCGTTATCATTCAATTACTAATAAAATTACCCCTCGAGCCAGGGCAATTTTTGCCTCCGCTTTTGGCCTAGGCGGAGTACAGGCACTCGATCTCCAGCTTCTCGCCGCAGGAGCACCTGACGATCATCCGAACGACCTTGTCCCCCTCCTTGATGGTCTCCACCGACGGCCCCGGCTCGTGCTGGGGCGCCGGGCGGACCATGCCCGGCAGCCGCACCGGAACGCAGGCCTGCGGCGCGGCCAGAGGTGCTGTGCCGGCGTTCTTTCGTCCTTGGAGAAATGGGATCATGATGCGGGGGGGTTGAAGGTCACGGGGGGCATGGGTGCCCGATTGGGCTCGGGCGCCTCGGGTAGATCGGAAGAGCGTCGTGTAGGGAAAGAGTGTTTACGGCTGT
>CAYNLL010000194.1:0-6421 GCA_964398015.1 uncultured Opitutaceae bacterium
TCGGGGCCGCGATCGCGTGCTCCCGGAGCAAATCGGGCAACGGTTTGCCCTGCTCGGCCTGGCGCAAGACCGCCAGGATCTGTTCTTCGGTGTGTCGCTTCTTCATGGGTCCTTGTTCGGGTTATACCCGCCAAGGACTCTCACTCAACGCCGGACAGTTTCAGGGGGGCAGGTCAGGTCCTCTCTCGGTTTATGTTAGGATCGCCAACAATGAGATGGATCATCCGGCCGCCGTCGCGTTGCTGCAGAAGATTGGCTTGAAAGACTCAGCTCTGAATTCAACGGGAACAAAATGAACCTTTCTTTTCTTTCGACCGTAGGCAAAATCCTATCGCGTCGAAAGTTTAGGTTGCCGCCAGGTTGCCAGGATCCTCGCATTTGGCTTCCCTTCGCTGCTTTTCGCTGTTTCCTGTTTCAGATCTCAAGAAACTAACACTCAACGAAGTCCGCGAACGCTCGCGACTTAGCCTCGAGGCGGCAGAAGGGTTCGAATCCCTCCCTCTCCGCCATTTTTCCAGGCGCTCCCGGCGCGCGGGCCCGGCGGGGAAGGTCGCTGCGGGCGCCAAACTGTGCATGGTGTACCCAATCCCCATGCCGGACGCCCCCTTTGACCTTCCCGCCTGCGCCGGCTGCGGCAGCTGCTGCCACCTGGTCGTCGAGCTCGCGCCGGGCGTCGACGACGTCCCGGAGAGCCTCGTCGTCGAGCACGCGGGCGTCCGCTGCATGGAGCAGCGCGGCGACGGCGCGTGCGTCGCGCTCGATCCCGCAACCCTCCTCTGCACGATCTACGAGAGGCGGCCGCAGGTCTGCCGCAGCCTGAAGCGGGGGGAGTCGCTGTGCCGGCGGGCGATCGACTGGTACGGCTCGGCCCCCCCGGCCCTCGCCGGCTTGCCCTCGTGAAGATTGATTCCGCGCGCTTCGAAGTCAGCGCCCCGGATCTGCAGTCCTGCCCCATGTGGGCCCTGCCCGAGTTCGCGTTCATCGGGCGCTCAAACGTGGGAAAGTCCTCGCTCGTCAACCTGCTGACCGGGCACCGCGCGCTCGCGAAGGTCTCGGACGCCCCGGGGAAAACCCAGCTCATCAACTTCTTCGTGGTCAACGGCGGCTGGTGCCTCGTCGACCTTCCCGGCTACGGCTTTGCCGCGGTGGCCAAGCGCCGCCGCATGGAGTTCAACGTGGCCGTAGCGGACTTCATATCCGGGCGCCGGAACCTGCAGTTCGTCTTTGTCCTCATCGATTCGCGGCTGCCGCCGCAGCCGATAGACATGGAGTTCCTCCGGTGGCTCGGGGGCGAAGGCGTGCCCTTTGCCCTCATCTTCACCAAGATCGACAAGCAGTCGGCGTCGAAGGCTAGGGACAGCATGGAGGCGTTCAAGGCGGCCATGGCCGCGTGGCGCGCCGAACTGCCCAGGATGTACCTGAGCTCCTCGAAGTCGCGCGCGGGCAGGGAGGATGTGCTCGGCTGCATCGAGGCCATCCTGGCCCAGTGCACCCGCCGGCCAGGGTAGGGTGAAGCGCGGCGCCCGACCCTCCGCCACATCACGCCTCGGCGGGCTTCTTGTCGTAGAAGATCCGGACGTCGGGAGATTCGCCCGGGAGCAGCGCCTTGGCGCGCTTCAGCGCATTTCGGGTGGACATGGTCGGGTTGCTCTCCGCGGGGAAGATGTTCTCCGGGCCAATCTGCTGGAGGAGGCCGCTGTTCTCCAGGACGCGCGTCACCTCTCGGCTGCACCCGCTGATCAGCAGGTTTCGGCCGGTCGCATGGAGGTACTCATAGAGGTATTCGAGGGCCATGACCGTCGACGCATCGAGGTGACGGGCATTCTTCATGCGAAGGATGAACACGCGTATGTTCTGGTTGTCGGCCAGCATCCGGACCTGCTCCTGGAAGAGGTCGGCAGCCCCGAAGAACAGCTCGCCCTCGACGTGGATGATCGAGATCTGCGGATGGGGCCTCTGCGAGGGGTCCGTCAGCTCGGCCAGGTTGCCGCTCTCGTTGATGGCGTATTCGACCATCGTCGGGTTGCTGGTCTTCCTCAGGAAAAGGGCGAGCGAAACCCCGATGCCGACGTAGATGGCCGTGTCGAGGCGCAGGAAGAGGCACGAGCTGAGCGTCACGACGAAGACGACAAGGTCCGAGGGTGTGGAACGGCACGCGATGCGGATCTGGTGCCGGTTGATCATCTTGAACCCGATGCGGATCAGGTGGGCGGCCAGCGCGGCGACGGGAATGAAATTGAACACCGGGGTCACGTAGGCGAGGACGCCGAGGACGATAAGGCTGCTGATCATCGAAGCCAGCTGGGTCTGCGCGCCGCTCTGGAAATTGACGGCCGAGCGCGCGAAGGACGACGATCCTGGCACCGCTCCGAAGAAGGAGCAGGCGATGTTGGCGACGCCCATCCCGACCAGCTCCTGGTTCGGCTCTATCTTCTGGCCGCTCTTCGCGGCGAGGCCCTTGGTGATCGAGGCGGCCTCCAGCATCCCGAGGATGGAGATGGCGATGGCGGTTCCCGCGAGCTCCGGCAGCAGATGCAGCCTGCGCGGGCCGAAGGGGTAACCCGCCAGTGAGGGGATGACGGCGGTCAGGGCCCCCTCGTCGCGGACCATCTTGAACGCCGGGTGCGGCACGTAGAGGGTGTAGATTTTCGCCGCCACGCCGAGCAGGGCGAGGCCGATCAGGGCCTCCGGCCATGTGGGCCGGATTTTTCGCACCAGCCAGAATATCGCGAACGTCAGGGCACCGATGCCGATGGCAAAGGGAAAAATACGGGCCGTGCCCAGGTCGAAGAGGGCCTGGAGGACGTTGGTTGAGAAATTCTGGCCAATCTCGACGTTGTAGCCCAGGAGATTGTGCAGCTGGCTTGCTATCAGCAGGATGCCTATCCCGGTGCTGTACCCCACGACGACGGAGCGCGAAATGAACTTGGTGATCTCGCCAAAATTGAGCAGCCCCGCGAGCAGCTGGATCACGCCGATGAGGAAGGCGAGGTAGACAGCCAGCTGCAGGGGAGGGATCCCGATCGCGGAATTCGCCGCTATCGTTGCGGCGACGATGAGGCTGATCGAGCTGGTGGGCCCGAACACGTGGTGGCGCGACGAGAAGAAAAGGGCGCCCACGAACCCCCCGACGATGACGGAGACAATTACGGGCCCCGGAGGAAGATTGAGGATGAGCGAAAAGCCGATCGCCTGGGGGATGGAGACGAGCGTCACCGTTGCCGCGGCGATCAGGTCTGCCCGGAACTTTCCGAGTGAGTATCCGCGGAGCTCCTGAATGAACGGCAGCCTCACCCGAAACATATGGGAGCCCATGGCGACAACCTCCTCGGAGAGCTCCGTCACACTGTCCATGGGCAAGGTCTCTTAGCGGCAGGTCCCTCGCGCAAGCGCGATCTTTTTAAAGGATCTCCCGCATCCGGCCGTTTAACGGGAGTGTAACCGGCGTGTCACACATCCGTAACATCCGCCCGGTATTCTGCGTTCGTCCGATTCGTTCACTAAATCCAACACCTCGAGACTTATTCACATGTTACCCACAAAGACCAAACGGATGGCGCTTCTATGCTGCGCCATTGCTTGCACAGGAATGACTTACGCACAGAGCGACAGCAACCAAGCGTTGCTCCTGCTGCTCGTAAAGAAGGGTATCATCACCCAGGACGAGGCGGCACAGATCCAGAAGGAAGTTGCGGCGACGCCCGCAGCCGCCGCCGGGACCTCGACGGTCACCACCACGACATCGGGCGCGACGATGCAGCCGATGGCGAGTTCATCCGCAGGGGTGCCCTCCTACAGCGGCGCCGCCGGCGGCGGCGTTGCCGTGGCGTCCAACACCACGTCAGCCCTGTCGTTCAGGATCGGCGTGGCGGATTTCACCCCGTTTGGGTTCATGGACTTCACGGGAGTCTACCGCAACGAGAACACGGGAGGCGCCATCGGCTCGAGCTTTGGCAGCGTTCCTTACTCCAACGGATCCACGGGGCAACTTTCAGAGACCAAGTTCAGCGCGCAAAACTCCCGCCTGGGCCTCAGGATCGACTCCAATGTTGGCGATACGAAGGTCCTCGGCTACGTCGAGACGGACTTCTTGGGCAATGCTGCCGCGAACCTTTACGTGACGAGCAACGCGGACACCCTCCGCATGCGCAACTACTTCGTCGACCTGAAAAACGGGCCCTGGGAATTCCTCGCCGGCCAGGATTGGAGCATGCTGACGCCGAACCGTCGCGGGCTCTCCGCCCTTCCCTCGGACGTTTTCTACTCTAACGACATGGACACGAACTACCAGGCCGGCCTCACGTGGGCGCGGCAGCCCCAGGTTCGCCTTGTGTTCCACGCCACGGACGAGTTAGCGCTTGGCCTCTCGGTTGAGAATCCCGATCAGTACGTCGGGAGCGCGGTCGTCCTCCCCTCGGCATTCACCGCCGCCGAGGTCGACACAACCGCCGCCTCAACCCAGCCGGACATTTTCCCGGACGTGATCGGCAAGGTGACCTTCGACACGAAGGCGATCAACGACCTCAACTGGCACTTCGAGGTGGCGGGCCTCGTCAGTTCGTACAAGATCAACACCTATTCCTCGGCGATCAATACGGACGCCACGGCGGAGGGCGGGGGTCTTTCCGGCGCCGTGGACCTTGAACTCGTCAAGGGCCTTAACTTCATCGGCACGGGCTTTTACAGCTACGGCGGCGGCCGGTACCTCCAGGGCCTGGCCCCCGACTTCATTATCAAGGCGCCCGATTCTACCGGGGCCTACGGCATCGGGCTTGTGAAGTCGAGTTCGGCCATCCTCGGGCTTGAGTACGCGGCCGTGCCCTCGGACACGGTGTCCGCCTACTGGAGCACGATCGGAATCGGCCAGCGCTACAACCAGCTGGCGAACGGGAGCTATGTCGGCTACGGCTACCCCGGTTCCTCCAACAGCAACAATAAGACCATCAACGAGGCGACGCTGGCGAACACCTACACGTTCTGGAAGAACCCGACTTACGGCGCCCTCCAGGGTATCGCTCAGATTTCCTATGTCGAACGCGAGCCTTGGTACGTCGCGGCGGGCGCGCTCAGCAAAGCGGACATGACGATGGTGTTCCTCGACCTGCGTTACGTCCTGCCCTGATCGGCGGGCCAGTTCATTTGTTTTCGCACCGCCGGCCGCTACTAGCGCCGGCGGTGCCCTATTCAGAATGCGCTTTATCTCTCAGGTGACTCCTCACACAGGCATAAAATGAAAAGAATCCTTTTTGCAGTGCTAGTTGCAGGTCTCGCGGCATCCGGTGCCAAAGCCCAGATGCTTATCAATGGCGCCGGCGCCACATTTCCCCAGCAGATCTACACCAAATGGTTTGACGAGTATCAGAAGGTCGACCCGAGCGTCCGCTTCAATTATCAGGGCATAGGCTCGGGCGGAGGACAGAAACAGATCCTGGCCGAGACCGTTGATTTCGGCGCCTCCGATGGTCCGATGTCGGATGACAACCTCGCAAAGGCTCCGCGCCCGCTGCTGCATTTCCCAACCGTCGCTGGGGCGGTTGCCATCAGCTACAACGTGGAAGGCAATCCTCAGCTCAAGCTCGACGGCCCCACACTAGCCGGTATCTTCCTAGGCAAGATCACGAAATGGAACGATCCGGCTATCGCAGGCCAAAATTCAGGCGTGAAGCTACCGGACCAGGATATCGTCGTCGTCCACCGTTCCGACGGCAGCGGCACAAGCTTCATCTTCACGGACTACCTGAGCAGCGTGAGCATGGACTGGAAGGCTGTCGTGGGCAAGGGCGTCTCCGTCAAATGGCCCGTGGGCCTTGGAGGGAAGGGCAACGCCGGCGTGGCAGGCCAGGTGAAGCAGACCCCGGGGGCGATCGGATACGTCGAGCTCGCCTACGCGCACGAGAACAAACTCCCGTTTGCAGACCTCAAGAACGCCTCGGGTGTCTACATCACGCCGACCGTGGAGTCGGTGACCGCGGCGAGCGCTTCGGCTACAGTGCCGGACGACTTTCGTTTTTCAATGGTGAACGCTCCCGGCGAGAAGGCCTACCCGATCGCGGGCACCACATGGCTTCTTGTGTACGCGGAGCAGAAGGACCACGCGAAAGGGGAAAAGCTCGTCCAGTTCCTGAAATGGGCCTACTCGGACGGGGAGAAATTCGCCCCCAGCTTGGATTATGCGCTGTTGAGCGGGTGCGGAGCATCAAATACTGAGATGAAGAGGGGATGAGGGGCGCGGTGAAAGGCCGCACCTTCTTCTGATGAGCACCGCGTCCTCCACCTCCCTGATCCCGACTAGCAGCGCGCGGTTCCCCAATCTCGCGTTCAAATGGGCCGCGGGCTTGGCAGCCGCGATGATCGTCGTCCTGATCATCCTGGTGGGGTGGGAGCTCTACCTCGGCTCAAAGCAGGCCGTCATCAAGTTCGG
>CAYNLL010000195.1:0-6339 GCA_964398015.1 uncultured Opitutaceae bacterium
AAGAGCAGCGAAACCGTGAGGACGCCCGCGACCACGATCAGGAAGAGGCCCAGGACGACGATCTGGAGGTCGTCGCGGCGGGCGCGGTGGCTCGTCCCCCGGTAGAGCAGCAGGAGTAGGTCCAGCCTCACCACCGCGGGAAGGAGCTGGCCCGAGAGCCACAGGTCGCCGACGAAGAACACGAGGATCGCGGGGAAGGCCAACCGGTGGACCCAGATCGGGACCCGGGCCGGCAGCGAGGGCTTCACCAGGGCCAGCAGCACCCCCGCCATGGCCACGGCAGTCATCACCTCCGAGCCGATGTCGAGGTAGAACACCGTCGCGATCGACAGGAGCATGAGCACGCCCCCCATCAGCCACCTGAGCTGGTGGAGCTCGTCGAGGCTAAGTCGCTGCTGTCTTGATTCCATTGATGAAGGAGGCGACGCCCCGGGTTCCCTCGGGCGCAAAGGTGAGCAGGTCCCCGCGCGAACGCCCGCCCGCCGCGGGGCGCTCGGGCCCGCCGTTCGGCGCGGGTGCGGCGACCGCCTCCGAGAGACGGTCGAGGAACGACTCGAGGTCCGCCACCCGCCTCATCTGGACCGGCGCCGCCGCGTCGATCGCCGCGGCCTGGAGGTGCCCCGCGTGGAAGAGATCCAGCGCCAGCGTCGCGGCGAAGCCCAGCATGAGCTCGAACTGCTCAGGGCGCGGCCAGGTCTCCGAGTCGGTGCGCAGCCAGATCGAGCACGCCTCCGAGTTCTGCGCCGAGAACTGCCGGATCAGGAGGCTTCCCTTGCGCGCGCTCGCCTTCCAGTGGATGAGCCTGTGGGAGTCCCCGGACTCGTAATGGCGCAGGGCGATCATCTCGCCCTCGTTTCCGGCACGCGCCAGCTGGAGGTCGCCGGAGTGCCTCCTCGGTCCCGCGCCCGAGAACCTGCGGTAGTCGACCGGGGCCGGCCACACGTGCACCTCCCTGCGCAGGTCGGTTCCCGACAGCTTCCTCAGGAACCCGAAGGGAAAGAGCGACCCGACCGACCGGAGCTCGATCCGGTAGAGGCCCCTCCTCGCCGGAGTGAAGGTCCAGTCGAGCCTCGCCTCCGCACCGGGGTCGAGGCGCGCCCTCAGGTGGACGGACCCGCCGGAGGCGGCGGCCTCCACCCGGGCCAGGGCCGCCCAGACGTCGATTCCCCTTGCCGTGAGCGTGGTTTCCGGCCGCGCGGGCTCGCCCTTCTCGAACGGGCTCGCTGCGAACTCGAACCAGAGGGCGTAGGTCGGGATGAACCTCTTCGCGTTGCGCAGGAGCAGGCCGACCTCGGCCTCCTGGCCCGCGCGCAGCGGGGGCTGGATCTCGAGCTGCCAGCTCACGCCCCGAAGGTTGAGCCACGAGAGGACGCCGCTCAGGATCAGGCACGCGAGCAGCAGCGAGAGGGCGATGAACAGGATGTTGCTCGAGGAGTTGTAGGCCGCCGTGCCGATCCCGAGCGCCAGGCCGATCAGCACCGCGCCCGAGATCGTGGCCTGGATGCGCTCGCGCCGCTTGGGCCAGATCAGGCCCCAAAGCGCGCGCCTCCAGAAGAGGCGCCTTCGGCTCCCCTCCGCCGGGCTCACACCGGCGGGGGCAGCGCGGAGAGGATGCGCTTCAGATGCGCCCCCACGGCACGGCGTTCCTCCAGGGCGTCCCCGGTCTGGCGCGAGAGCGCGAGGCGGTGCGCGAGCACGCTCGGCACGAGCTCCGTCACGTCGTCGGGGAGGACGAAGTCGCGGCCGTTGACGAGGGCCCGTGCCTGGGACGCCGTCCGCAGGGCGATCCCTCCCCTCACGCTCGCGCCGGCCTTGAACTCGGTCTCCGTGCGCGTGGCCGCCACGACCCTCAGGATGTAGTCGAGGATGCTGTCCTCCACGAAGACCTGGGCCGTGAGCGCCTGGATGGCGGCGACGTCGGCCCTCGAGGCCACGGGGTTGAGCCGGATCGAGTCGTAGCCGCTGCGCGCGCTGCGCAGGATCTCGATCTCGTCCTCGTGCTGCGGGTACCCCATCCGCAGGCGCATCAGGAACCGGTCCATCTGGCTCTCGGGGAGGGGAAACGTCCCCTCGTAGTCGATGGGGTTCTGCGTCGCAAAGACCATGAAGGGCGAGCCCACGCCGTGCGCCACGCCGTCCACGGTCACCTTGGCCCTGTCCATCACCTCGAGGAGCGCGGACTGCGTCTTCGGCGGCGCGCGGTTGATCTCGTCGGCCAGCACGATGTTCGCGAAGACGGGGCCGGGCTTGAAGACGAACTCCTTCGTCGTCTCGTCGTAGATCGCCACACCGGTCACGTCCGAGGGCAGCAGGTCGCTCGTGAACTGGATCCTGGAGAACGCGCAGTCCGTGGACCGCGCAAGGGCGTAGGAGAGCGTCGTCTTTCCGACGCCGGGGAGGTCCTCGATCAGGAGGTGCCCCCCTGCGGCGAGGCACACCAGGAGCTGCTCGATCACGTCGTCCTTGCCCACGATCGCGAGGCGCATGTTGGCCCTGAGGCGGTCGAGCGCCCCCTTGGCCTCGGCTATCCGTTCGGATTGTAGGAATTCGCTCATGGCGTTCTTGCGCCAGCCGTCACGCGAGGATCTCCAGCATCCTCGCGAAGAGGCGGTTCACCCTTTCCTGGTTTGTCCTGACAAGGTCCTTGAACTTTGAAAAGTCGATTTCCGTGCCCTCGAGGCCGTTCGCGTAGTTGTCGACGACGGCCAGGCTGTTGTAGTTGAGCCCGATCTCGCCGCAGAGGTCGGCCTCGTTGGCGGCCGTCATGCCGATGACGTCGCCCCATCCGCGGACGGCCCGGATCTCGGCCTTGGTCTCAAACCGGGGGCCGCGCATCTGCACGTAGACCTTGCCCGTCGGTATGCTGAATTCCGGCGCGAGTCCCGCGACCAGCTTCGGGATCAGGTTGTTCGCGATCCCCGGCGTCCCGCCCTTGAGCTCGCCGTCGAAGAAGGTGGCGGGACCCTGCTGGAGGCTGACGTAGTCCCCGCAGGAGACGATCGAGCCCGGGGGGATCTCAGGCTTGAGGGAGCCGACCGAATTGAGCGAGACGATGTCCCTGAACCCCAGGTCGGCGAGCCCCCGGATGTTGGCCCGGTAGTTGATCGAGTGCGGCGGCAGGGGGAACCCGTAGCCGTGGCGGTTGATCAGGGCGTGCTGCCCGCGGGACTTGTAGGTGACGGCGCCAAACGGCGTCTCAATCGTGCGCGCGTCCCAGGAAGAGAAGAGCGTGGAATTGACGATGCTTGTGCCGCTTATGAACGCGACCCTCATGGATGGCCCAATTCTCACCCGCCCTTCCCCCTTGTCAAATCCCGGCGCCGACACCTACGATGGCCCCCTCCGAATGCCTCCTTCCAGCCCAGTGCCCGCCGACGCGGCGGCCGCCCCCAAGCACGTCGCCATAATCATGGATGGGAACGGACGCTGGGCCAAGCAGCGCGGGCTTCCCCGGGTGGAGGGCCACCGGCGCGGGGTCGAGGCCGTGAGGACCGCGACGTACGCGGCCCGGGACCTCGGGGTGCGGATGCTCACGCTGTACGCCTTTTCCGCGGAGAACTGGAGCCGCCCGAGGGAGGAGGTGGGGGCCCTGATGGGCCTTCTCGAGCTGTACCTGAAGAACGAGCTCAAGACCTTCGTGCGCGACCGGGTCCGCCTGATGACGATCGGGCGCACCGGCGAGCTCCCGCAGGGCGTGCAGAGGCACTTGGCGGAGACGGTCGAGGCCACGAAGGGGTTCACCGACTACACCCTCGTGCTCGCGCTCAACTACGGCTCGCGGACGGAGGTCGTGGACGCGGCGCGCAATTACGCCTCGGCGGTGGCCCTGGGGCGGGAGAAGCTCAACGACGGGTCCTGGGAGGCCTTCGCCCGCTACCTGTACACCTCCGGTATGCCGGACCCCGACCTGGTCATCCGGACCTCGGGCGAGAGCCGCATCAGCAACTTCCTCCTGATGCAGGCGGCCTACGCCGAGTTCTACTTCACGCCGGTCCTCTGGCCGGACTTCTCCAAGGCGGACCTTGCCGCGGCCCTCGCCGATTTCGCGCGCAGGGAGCGTCGCTACGGCCTCACGAGCGACCAGGTCAATCCCGCCGCCGCCGCGGCCAAATAGTCCCGCCCGGAACCCGTGGCTAAACGCATCACCAGCACCGTCGTCCTCTGGCTCCTGCTCTTCGCGGTGCTCTGGTTCTTCAGGACAAACGGGGCGGTCGCCGTCATCGTCGCCGCCTCCGTCCTCACGCTGCGGGAGTTCTACAGGCTCATGGCGTCCGCGGGGAATGCGCCCTTCCCGCGGCTTGGGATGGTGTTCGGCGCCCTGATCACGCTCGCCCCCTGGTCGGAGCAGCGCCTCGGCCTTCCGTCCCACCCGCTGGTCGCGCTCGCCACGATCGTCTTTGCCATACGCATCCTCTCGGAGCGGGCGCCCGAGCGGCGCGTGGAGGCGCTGATGTCCACGCTCTTCGGCCTGGTCTACGTCTCCCTGCTGCTGCAGTACCTCGTGCGGATCGTCACTCCCGTCGCGGGCGACGGCATCCTCCCCGAGGGGCGGCTCGTCCTGTGCCTTTGGGTCGTGGCCGTCGCCAAGTTCTGCGACGTCGGCGCCTTGCTGACGGGACTTGCGATCGGGCGCACGCCGATGGCGCCTGCGACGAGCCCGAAGAAGACGTGGGAGGGCGCCGTGGGCGGCGTGGCCGTCGCGATGGCCGTGGGCGCCCTCGTCGCCTGGCTGGGCCGCGGGGTTCTGCCGGCGTCGCTGACACCCCTTCGCGGCGCCGTGCTGGCGCTCCCCGTGGCGGCCGTCGCCATCGTCTCCGACCTCGTGGAGTCCGTGATCAAGCGCCGCGCGGAACTGAAGGATTCCGGCGCGGGCATCCCGGGGATTGGCGGGATCTTCGACCTGACCGACAGCCTGATCCTGGCGGCCCCCGTGGGCTATTTCCTGCTCGGGCTGCCCTGACCCCGGGGCCCCTTCCCTCTCGACCGTGGCCGACGCATCCCCGTCCCCCGAAGGATCAAGGCCGAGGAAGCGCGTCGTCCTGCTGGGGGCGACGGGCTCGATCGGCAAGAGCGCCCTGCGCGTCATCGCCTCGCACAGGGGCAGGCTCGAGCTCGTCGGCATCGCCGCCCGCTCGGATTGGCGGCGCCTCGCGGAGATCGCCCGTGACTTCCCTGTGCGCACGGTCGCCGTCTACGACGCTGCGGCGTGCGCCGAGGCGAGGCGCTCCGGGGCCTTCGCCGCCGGTGTCCGCATTCTGGAGGGGCCCGCCGGTCTCGCGGAGATCGCCGCCCTCGCAGAGGCGGACACCGTCCTGGTCGCCGTGGTCGGAACCGCGGGCCTGGGGCCGGCCCTTGCCGCGATCGCCGCGGGAAAGGAGCTCGCGCTCGCCTCGAAGGAGATCCTCGTGCTCGCCGGCAAGTTCGTGATGGCCGAGGCCCGGCGCCACGGGACCCGGATCCTGCCCGTCGACAGCGAGCACAACGCGGTCTTTCAGTGCATCGAGGGGCATCCGAGCCCCGGGGTGCGCCGGATCGTCCTCACGGCGAGCGGCGGCGCGTTTCGCGACTGGTCCGCGGAGAGGCTGCGGGAGGCCACGCCGGCCGACGCCCTGAAGCATCCCAACTGGGCCATGGGCCCAAAGGTCACCGTGGACTCGGCGACGCTCGCCAACAAGGGCCTGGAGCTGATCGAGGCGAAGTGGCTGTTCGGCCTCAGGCCCGAGCAGTGCACGGCGGTCATCCATCCCCAGAGCATCGTGCACTGCCTGGTCGAGTTCAACGACGGCGCCATGCTTGCCCAGCTCTCGCCGTCGTCGATGACGTTTCCCATCCAGCACGCCCTCCTCTACCCCGACCGGGCCGAGGGCATAGAGCCGCCGATCGACTTCACCCGGCTTGTCTCCTTTGACTTCAGGCCGGTCGACGAGCTCCGCTTCCCCATGATCCGGCTCGCCCGCGAGTCCCTGCACGCGGGCGGGGTTGCCCCCGCCGTGTTCAACGCGGCGAACGAAGTCGCCGTGGAGGCTTTCCTCGGCGGTCGGATTCCATTTCTTGCGATTCCGACAATCGTGGCCAAGGCTTTGGACCGCATAGCGAATTTTGAACCCGGCGACCTCGGCGCTGTCCTTGAGGCAGATTCCGAGGCCCGCCGGTGCGCCCGGCAGACGATAGATTCCTCCAACTAAATCCAAATTAACAACTTGTAATAGATTTGCAGCCCGATCTCTTCCAATCCCTGCTTTCGAATTCCTGGTCGGTCTTCCTGATCGTCCTGTTCTTCGGAGGCTCCATCTTCGTGCACGAACTCGGGCACTACCTCGCCGCCCGCGCGCGGGGGGT
>CAYNLL010000196.1:0-6290 GCA_964398015.1 uncultured Opitutaceae bacterium
ATCGGCACGAAGGCGAGGACGTTGGTCGGCCTGAGCAGCACGTCGACGGCCACGGCGGCTCCCGCCGCCAGGGCCCAGCTGCTGCGCTCGCGGCTCTTGAGCGCGGCGATCACCGCCAGTGTCGTCCAGACCAGCGACGGGACGTCGCTCATGGCCTGGAGCGACATGAAGAGGTAGAGCGGGCTCGACGCCACGATGGCCGCGCCCACGGCGGCCCAACGCCGGCCGAGCCCGAGCATCCGGCACAGGGCGAACGTCGCCAGGAGCCCCGCGACCGAGTGCAGGATGATCACGACGTCCCCCGCGTGCCTCCAGCCGGCGAGGGGCTTGAACGCCAGCACGAACAGGGCGAATCCGGTCGGGTAGGTGGGCACGATGCCGTCGCCGTTCCATGCGGGCTTGAAGCCCAGGGGCACGTACAGGAAGGGAGGCAGGCCCGCCTGGGGCAGGCCGGGGAGCGTCCGCGGCGGCACGTGAATGTGCCCCGTTGCGAGGAGGCGGGCGTGGTTCATGTAGCCCGAGGAGTCCGATCCCCCGGCGACCGCGCCGACATGGCGGACCAGGAGGACCGCGTAAAGGGCCAGGGCGAGCACGGCGGCCCCCCAGGCGATGCGCGGCCAAAATGGATTGGTCGTGTCGGCCTGGGTGGGGGTTAAATCCATACTTGCTTTGCTGCGGTGGTGCAGGTGGTTTGTCCTCTTTTGGTAGGCGGACTCAAATCATTTCTCCAAGCTAGGGCCACCGCTTTGCGATGGGCCTTCTGCGCGGCCATGGTTGCGCTGTTCGCGTGGAACGCCGCCTTCTTCTACCTTCCCGGCCTGGGATTCACCTACCTGATCCATTTTGGGGAGAAGGAGCACAGGACCTACCTGCCCGATCTGAAGGCGGTGAACCACTACGAGATGCCCGATTCCACGGGGTACGATTCCCAGTATTACGCCCAGATCGCGATCCGCCCGAACCTGGGCGACCCGAAGCTGAACAAGGCGGTCGACGGGCTCACGTACCGCGCGCGCAGGATCCTTTTCCCGTTTGCCGCCTGGGTGCTGGCCGGGGGCGACACCGCGAGGACACTCAACGTCTTCGCGCTCGAGAACATCGTCTGCTGGTTCCTGCTGGCGGCCCTCCTCCTGCGGTGGCTCCCGCCGACCAGCTGGGGCAACTGCGCACGGTGGGCGGCGGTCCTGTTCTCGTTCGGCCTCACCTTCAGCGTGGCGCGGGCGCTCCTGGACGGGCCGAGCCTTCTGATGATCGCCGCCGGCATGGCCCTGCTGGAGTCGCGCCGACCGTGGCTGGCGGCGGCCGTCCTGGGCCTTTCGGGCCTCGGCAAGGACACGAACGTCCTCTGCGGGGCGGGCCTGCCGCCCCCGGCGGCGCGCAACCCCCTCACCTGGGGGCCCTGGCTGGCCCGCGCCGCGCTGGTGCTCCTGCCGCTCGCGGCGTGGATGCTCTGCCTGAGGCTTTGGCTCGGGAGGGGCGACGACACGGGCGACGCGAGGAATTTTGCGGCGCCGTTCGCGGCCCTGGCCGATAAGCTCCAGCAGTCGCTGGCGCAGCTGATCGCGGAGGGCTACCCGTCGGTGGCGAAGTTCGACCTGCTGGTAATGGCCGGCCTCCTGGCACAATTCTTCTTCTTTGCGTTCCGGCGGCGCTGGCAGGATCCCTGGTGGCGCGTCGGGGCGAGCTACGCCCTGCTGATGGTCTTCCTCGGGGGCGCGGTCTGGGAGAACTATCCGTCGGCGGCCGCCCGCGTGCTCCTTCCGATGACGCTCGCCTTCAACCTCCTCGTTCCCCGGAGGGGGTGGTGGCCCGTGCTCCTCGTGGTCGGCAACCTCGGCGTCTTCGCCTCCGCGGACATCTTCAAGCCGCCGGGGCGCGAGAGCTACGTCGTGCAGGGTCCGAACGCGCTCAAGATCAACCCCAGGGACGGAAGCGCCGTCGAGGCGGTCTACGGCACGCGCAACTGGTGGCACCCGGAGAAGTCCCGCTGGGAATTCTGGCGGTGGAGCAAGGGGGACGCGACCGTGGCGATACACAACCCGCAGCCCTTCAAAATGATAGCTAAGGTGAAGTTCAGGCTCCGCTCGGTCGACGAACGCGAGGCCATCGTCATGCTGGGCGACAAGGTCCTCTGGAAAAGGCTGCTTCCCGCAGGGGAGGTGATCAGGGTTTCGCTCGGCGAATTGGAGCTCCCGCCCGGCGATACCGTGATCCTTTTCAAGAGCGACCGCCGCGCGGCGTATCCGGGCAACAACGACCCGAGGAGGCTCAGCTTCAGCGTCCGGGGCTTTGAGATCGACCTCGAGCGCCGAAAATGACGCGCGCGACCGGGGCCGCTCACGCCGAGAAAGGTTGTTTTCGGGGGCGCGGGACCCAAATTCTACCCCACCGATGACGTTGGACCCCACAGCACCGCTCGGAGGGGCGCCGGGAGGCCCCGGGGGCCGGCGGCCGCCCGCAGCGCCATGAAGCTCTGGCAGGTACGCCGCCACTGGGACGCGCTCGCGAGGACGGACCCGTTCTTCGCCGTCCTGACGGAATCCGGCAAGCGGGGCAACCGGTGGGCGATCGACGAGTTCTTCGCGACGGGAGTCGCCGAGGTCGAGAGGGACATGGAGCAGGTGCGCGCCTGCGGCGGCGAGCCGCCCCTGAGGAGCGCCCTTGACTTCGGCTGCGGAGCCGGGCGGCTCACCCAGGGGCTCGCGCGCCGTTTCTCAAGGGTGGTCGGGGTCGACATCTCCGGGCAGATGGTGGCCCTGGCCCGGGAGCACAACCGCCAGGACAGCGTCGAGTTCGCCCACAACGCCGGTCCTGACCTCGGTATGTTCCCGGACGGAGCATTCAGCTTCGTCTACAGCCGGATCACGCTCCAGCACATCGCGCCCCGGTACACGAAGGGTTACCTGCGGGAGTTTGTCCGCGTCCTGGAGCCCGGGGGGATCCTCTCCGTGCAGGTGCCGGAGAGCGTGCCCGCGGGCGACCCGCCCGACCGCCTGAGATTCTCCGCATGGCCCCCTACGCTGTGGATGCGCCTGCGTCGGCACATCCGGTACCACCACCCGGGCTGGTTCCCGAGCACCCCGAAGATGCAGATGTACGCCCTTTCCAGGGCCGAGGTCCTGGAATGCCTCGCCGGGGCGGGCGCGCAGGTGCTCTCGATCGAGCGCAATGAGCACGACGCCGTGGTGAACCTCACCTATATCGCGCGCGCGCCGCACGCGCCGCCCCGCTCCCCATGAAACTCTCCAGCATCGCGGCGTGCCTGGTCTTTGCGGCGGCGGCGCTCCTTCCCTTCCAGCCGTGGGCGGAGCTCCGCGAGAGCACGAGCGTGCTCGAGGTGCGTGTCGATTCGGACCACTCGGGCCTGGTGCAGGCCTACTTCGACACGGGCCGCGGCCTGAGCGAGGAGGAGTCCGTGGTGCAGCCGATCCACGCGCGCCACCCGGCCCTTCTGCGGTTCGCGCTCCCGTACGGGACGATCAAGCTGCTGAGGTTCGACCCGATCGACAGGGAGGCGCGGATGATCCTGAGCGAGGCGCGAGTGGCGGATGCGTCCGGCCGGACGCTGGTCTCCTTCTCCCCGGAGCAGTTCCTGCCGTCCAACCAGATCGCGCACCTCGAGACGAAGGAGGGCAAGGTGTATGTCGAGACGGCCCCCGGGGGGACGGACCCGCAGATGATCATCAACCTGGCGAGCCCCATCGTGGTCCCGCGGCCGTCCGTGCTGTGGCGGGCGGGTGCCGTGTTCGCCGCCCTGGTGGCGGCTCTCCTGGCCTTTGAGTGGGCGTCGAGGTCGCCGGCCCTGCGCCTGGGCGAGAGGGCGCGTGCGCTGTGGGGCGGCGCCCGCGCGCGGCCCGCCCTCGCGCTCCTGGCGGCGTCCCTCCTGGGCACCGTGGGGGCCAACTACCCGGTCGTCTTTGCGGGCAGGAGCATCCTATCGCCGAGCTTCGGCGTGGCGCTCCTCTACGGGCAGAGCCCGTGGCTGCCGGGATTTGAGAGCGGCGACGCGGCCAGCCCCAACAAGTCCGACGTGGCGGCGCTCCTGTGGCACCACGTTCCCCTTTCTGCCATCGAGGGGCGCGCGCTCTTGCGCGACGGGGAGCTGCCGCTGTGGAACAGGTACGACTCGGCGGGATCTCCCCTCCTGGGACAGGGGCAGTCCTGCTTCGGCGACCCGCTGCAGCTGCTTCCGCTCTTTGCCGGCGGCGCGGCCTGGGCGTGGGAGCTCAAGTTCCTCCTCGCGAAGTGGGCCTTCGCGCTCGGGATCGGGCTGTGCGCGTGGCGGTGCTTCCGCAGCCTTCCCGTTGCGCTCGTCTCCGCGGCGTCGATCCCGTTCATCGGCTTCTTCCTCTACAGGATCAACCATCCCGCGGGATTCAGCCTCTGCTATGCCCCCTGGATCCTCTACAGCTGGCTTCGGTACGCGGGGGCCGGCGCGGCCCGCGGCGCCATCCTGTGGCTTGTCGCGCTGGTGGGGGCAAACTGGGTGGAGATGTGCAGCGGGACGGCTAAGGAGGCCTACTTCCTCCTTCACTCGATGAACTTCACGGGCGCCTGCGTCGTGGCCTGCTCCGCTCGCGCCGCCGGGGAGAGGATCCGGCTGCTGGCCGGCGCCGTGGTCGCCGGCGGGGCGTTCGCCATGGTGAGCGCCCCGCTCTGGGACACCTTCCGGAGGGCGCTCCAGGCCGCGTACACGAGCTACAACACCCCCCTGGCGTACCAGCTCCAGCCCGGGATGTTCATCGGCCTCTTCGACGAGGCCTTCTACCGGCCCTTCCAGGAGGAGCTTGGCGTCATCAACCCCTCGGCGAACGCATTCGTGCTGGTCGGTCTTCTCTGGGTGGCCGTCCGCTGGCGCGCGGCCGTGGCGAACCGGGTCGCGCTGGGGCTCCTCCTCTCGAGCCTGCCGGCGCTGGCGCTGGCCTTCGGGGCTGTCCCCCCCGGGCTCATCGTGCGGATCCCCGTGCTGGGGAACATCCAGCATGTGGACAACACGGTGTCCTGCGGGCTGATCGTCATCTTTGGCGTCCTGTCCTCGTTCGGCTGGGCCCAGGCCTGGGAGCGCCTCGGCTCGCCCGAGGGACGGGGGGAGGCCTGCACGGTCATCGGCCTGCTGGTCATCCTGTTCGCGGCCTACCTCGGGACCGCGCAGGCCGTCGTCAGGAGCGCCTACGCGGACGCGACCTGGGGGAAGATCATCGCGGTCCCGGCCTTCATCCACGGCTACGGCTGGAGCCTGCTGGGCGCGTCGGCGCTCCTCCTTTGGGTGCTGCGCCGCTCCCGCATGCGGGGCGAGCCGACGCCGGCCATGGCCGTCCTCGCTCTCCTCGCAATGTGCGCCCTGTGCTGGCGGGAGGGGCTCCACACGGGTGTCGGGTTCACGGACTATGTCGTCAGGCCCCCGCACCGGATGGATTTCAAGGCCTCATCGCCGACCGTAGAGGCGCTCCAGGCCCAGGCCGAGGCGCCGTTCCGGGTGGTGGGGTTCCACAACGACCTCCTGCCGGGATGGTCCGCCATGTACGGGCTGGAGGCGATCTCCGGGCCCGACGCCCTCGTCAATCCGTACTACCGGGAATTCATGGACGCCTCCGGGGTAAAGCGCCTCTGGGACTGGCGCTACATCGTCGAGGCCTCGGAGGTGGCGCGCCTCAAGCCGGTCCTCGACGCCCTCAACGTCCGGTTCTACGTCGGCTTCCGCATGGGGGACGCGTCCCCGGGCGACGCCCTGAGTCCTGTCCAGTCCTCGGACATGGACACCTTCGAGAGCCCCACGGCGTGGCCGCGCGCGTTCTTCACGGACAGCGTGGCCGTGTACGAGGGGCTCCCGCAGTTCTGCACCTGGCTGAAGACCGGGGATGGGCGGCCCTTCGCGGCGATGCAGCACGCCGACTGGGTGCGGCAGAACCCATTGCCGGAGGTTTCCGGGGACCTCTCGGGCCGCAAGGTCGTGGCGGCCACGGACTACGCGCTCACGACGGACTCGACGACGTTTACGGTCAAGGCCACGGGCCCGGGGTTCATCGTGCTGACCGAGGCCTACGAGAGGGACAACTTCAGGGTGACCCTCAACGGGGAGAAGGCTCCGTATTTGAGGCTGAACCACGCCTTCAAGGGCGTCTACGTCGGCAAGGCGGGGACCTACCAGGTCCGGTTCGCGTATTTCCCGAGGGGGTTGTGGCCCGACATGAAGATAGCCGCCGCGGGGCTGTGCCTGATCGCGCTGGCGCTCCTCGCGGCGTTGTTCGCGCCCAAGCGCGCCGGCCGGGCGCCAAGCGGGGGCTAGATTC
>CAYNLL010000197.1:0-6274 GCA_964398015.1 uncultured Opitutaceae bacterium
AGGTACCCGCCATTGACCACGATGGCGGCACCAGAGCTGCCGCCATTGTTGAACGTTGCCCCCGGATAGTTGTAGATCGCGGTCGTCTGTCCCGTATTGTTCGGATAAAGGAATCCGAGCGTATCCAAATAACCATTGATGTTGTTGATCGCATTGCCGCCCGTGTTGTCGAGGGTGCTGCCGGTATTAACATTCCAGATAAAGGAGCCATTCTGGTTGTTGATCGTCCCTGGGTAAGTATACAAACCGCCTCCGGAATTGACGATGTACTGGGCGCCGCCACTGTTGCCGTTGTCCAGAGGAGGCGCGCCGAATACTCTGCCTGCGACTCCCAGGAGGAGGCAAAGCACGGCGGCAGGGAATACGCGGGCGGCGATGTGGGCTTTGTGGTTCATTGGGGTGGCTTCCGGGGTGAGGGTGTTAAGGTGGTGGCGAAAGGCATTCTGGTGCTCAGCCGAAGGCGCATGAGCGTCTCGGCACGAAGGGGGGAGTTATTTTTTGCCGGCGCGGACGATTCGAAGGGAACAAACAGCTTGGCAAATGATGGCTGGGATACTGTCGATGAGTAATGAGGGGTGCCGGAGACAGACGGCCCCGCCCTGAAAATCTGTTCCAGGAGGCAGAAGCTCCGTTCTCAGTGGTGTCGCAGTCGATTCTGGTCCGGCTCTTGAGCTTCTCGTGTAACTTGAGTTGGGAGTGGGTGCTCTAGCCTAGGCAGACACAGTCAGGATGATGATCTGGATATGGGAATGACGTCGTCTGCCGGAAAACAAACGCCGTCCATTTGCATAGTCCGTGCCATGGAACCTGTGCTGGGCGTTCCGCTGGTTCTGGGAATTGCGTATTCTGCTGGCAATAATGGTCATGCGCATGTCTGAATTTGGCACCTTATTTCAAATCCTAATAGTCTCTTATGAGTGACGTGTAAGGGCATCCGACGCTGCCGTCCGCAGGAAATGACCCGTTCTGCACCCAAATCGATAATACATTCATGGACAATGTGTTGTGGAATCAACGCATCTTTGTAAGGATTGCCGACGCACTATCGGGGCGGCCCGGGGCGAAAGCCGAATCCGCTTCCCCCGCGGGACGCGACGGTACGGGCGCGGGTGGACGTCTATCTCAAACGCGTGGTCTGGATTCTCTTATGGCGCACCGGGGCGGCCGTCATCCGTTCGGTCGACGGTTGCGGAAACCTCCGTCCGGGGCCACCTTGGCCTGCCTGCGGTCGCCGGGGAAACCTGAAGCGCTCCCATCCCTATGTCCTTCTCTCGGTCTCCTTCCATTAGGTGGTTATTTATCGGCGGTGCCGTCGCGGCGCTTCTGGCGGCAGGGTGCGCATCGTCCGACCTGTCGAAGGACACGGTGGTCACCGGGGAGGTCGGCGAATGCCTTCCTCCGGGAACCCCGGTCCCGCAGGTGGTCGTGCGCGCGATCTGGTTTCCGAACGCGAGCGGCTACGGCTCGACGGATGCCTCGCCGGTGGGGCACGTCTCGGGCGTCCTCGCCCTGGCAGGCGACAAGCTCTGGTTCATGGCGTGGAACGACCCGGAGCACCACTACGACATGCTCCGCGTGATCGCATTCCTGCCCGCGGAAAGCGTGAGGGTCACCCGCCTGGGCACCTCCGCGATGCTGGTCATCCAGTCGAGCAACGACATCTACGACGCCTTCGAGCTGATGAACGGGGGCCAGATCACCTCGGACCCCAGGCTCACGCAGGACCTCTTCGAGAAGCTGCAGGCCCTCAGGGCCAAGGCCCCGCAGGCGGATCCCTGATCGGGAGGGCTACGTCACGCGCTGCGCCATGGCCTGCGCCTTGAGGGAAAGCTCGGCCGCCTTGAAGGCGTGGGCCTGGGTCATGGCCTTCTCGGTGCGGTTGAGGCAGTCGAGGATGAACTCCCCGAAGAACCTGAAGCCGACCTTGCCCGCGACGCTCAGGTGATGCTCGCCCCTTTCGTCGACGACATAGACCTGGTCCCCGGCCGGGTCCCGCGCGACGTCGACGTACTTGCGGAGCTCGATCGTGCCCTTCGTGCCGAGGATGAACGTGCGGCCGTCGCCCCAGGCGCTCAGGCCGTCGGGTGTGAACCAGTCGACGCGCAGGTAGTTGAGGGCGCCCGAGTCGTCCTGCAGGCACGCCTCGCCGAAGTCCTCGAGCTCCGGCTTGTCCGGGTTGGCGAAGTTCCCGACGGCGGCGTGGGTGACGGTGGCGTCGCCCGAGCCGGTGTAGGCGAGGAACTGCTCGAACTGGTGGCTTCCGATGTCGCAGAGGATGCCGCCGTACTTCTCGCGCTCGAAGAACCACGCCGGGCGGGACGCCTTGCTCAGCCGGTGCGGCGCGATGCACAGGACATGGATCACCCTTCCTATCGCGCCCTGCTGCACGAGGTCGGTCGCAAACATCGCCGACTCGTTGTGGAGCCGCTCGCTGTAGTAGACCATGTACTTGCGGCCGGTCCGCGCGACGACGGCGCGGGCCTGCTCGAGCTGCGCCATCGTCGTGAACGGGGCCTTGTCGCTGAAGTAGTCCTTGCCCGCCTCCATGACCGTGCAGCCGAAGGGCCCCCGCTCCGACGTGACGGCCGCGCAGGCGACGAGGCGGACCTCGGCGTCGCCCAGGATCTCGTCCACGGAGCGCGCGATCCTCGCCTGGGGGTATTTTGCCCGGAACGCCGCGGTCTTCGCGGGGTCCGGGTCATAGACCCACTTGAGGGTCGCGCCCGCCTCCGTGAGGCCGTTGCACATCCCGTAGATGTGCCCGTGGTCGAGGCGGGCGGCGGCGAAGACAAACTCGCCCGGCTTCACCACGGGGTTCGGCTTGCCCTGCGGCGCATAGTTCATGCCCTCCGCCCTCTGCACCTCGGCGGCGGGGAGATCCCTCGGGGCGAGCGCCCCGGCGGCCAGGGTCGCGGCGGTGGCGGAAAGGAATTCTCGGCGGTTCATCGCGGGGGTGGGGACCCGATAGTGTCGGCCTCCTGCTCGGTAAGGCAAGGCGCTTACAGGATGGGTTCCCCTCCGCCAGCCCTTGTTCGGCGCGCCTGCGGCCGACGCCCGTATCCGAGGACTGCGGACGGGAATTTGGCTGGCAAGGCCCCGGCATCCCCGCCATGAACACCGTGGCCCGATGCCCGATTCCTCCTCCAGCAGCCCGAAGGCGGTATTCCTGAGCTATGCCAGGGAGGATGCCGACGCCGCCCGCCGCGTCGCCGACGCGCTGCGGGCGTTTGGCGTCGAGGTGTGGTTCGACCAGAACGAGCTGCGGGGCGGCGACGCCTGGGACCAGATGATCCGCTCCCAGATCCGCACCTGCGCCCTGTGCATCCCGGTCATCTCGGCGACGACTCAGGCGCGGGGTGAGGGCTACTTTCGGCGCGAGTGGAAGATCGCCGTCGAGCGCATGCAGGACATGGCCTCGGGCGTCCCGTACCTGCTGCCGATCGTGATCGACGACACCAAGGAGAGCGAGGCCACGGTGCCCGACGAATTCCTGAGGGTCCAGTGGACGCGCATGCCCCGGGGTGTGCCGACGTCGCAGTTTGTGGACCAGGTCCGCCAGCTTCTTGACAGGCCCCGCAAGGGCGTGGCCGAGGCCGGCCGGCCGGCCCCCGCGGGCAGGAAAGAGGCGCCCGCGGCGCAGGGGCGCAGCCCGGGCCAGCTTTGGACAGCGGTTGCGGTCGTCGCGGTGGGCGCGGCGGTCGTCGCCGTGCTCCTCCTCACCCGCAAGCCGGCCCTCGTTTCCGCTCCGGTCGCCGCCGCCGCTCCCGCGGCCGCGGCCCCCGCGGTCCCGGTGAACGACAAGTCGATCGCGGTCCTTCCGTTCGAGAACATGAGCGACGACAAGGACAGCGGGTTCTTCGCCGACGGGATCCACGAGGACATCCTCACGAACCTGGCCCTGATCCGGGAATTCCGGGTCGTGTCGCGGACCTCCGTGATGCCCTACCGCACCACCACGAAGTCCATGCGCCAGATCGCCCAGGAGCTCGGGGTGGCCTACATCCTGGAGGGCAGCGTGCGGCGCGTGGGCAACAAGGTCCGCGTCACAGGCCAGCTGATCCACGCGGCCACGGACGAGCACGTCTGGGCCCAGGCGTACGACCGCGACCTGACGGACATTTTCGCGATCCAGGGCGAGATCGCACAGCAGATCGCGGCGGCCATGAAGACGGCGCTCTCGCCCGAGGAGAAGGTCCTGATCGCCCGCAAGCCGACGCAGAACACGGAGGCCTACGACCTTTACCTGCGGGCTCGCGACACGGACAACCGCGGCGGGACCACCGTCACGGACCTGGAGAGCGAGGAGGCCCAGCTTTCGCGCGCTGTGGAGCTGGACCCCTCGTTCGCGGCCGGGTGGGGATACCTGGCGCGCGTCGAGGCGCTCGTCGCGTTCTGGGGGCACGACCAGTCGGAGGCGCGGCAAGCCCGCGCGAAGGCGGCGATCGACACGGCCGTGCGCCTGGCCCCCGACGACCCCGTGGTGATCGACGCCCTCGGCAACTACCTCTATTACGGCAAGCGCGACTACGAGGGGGCCCGCCTGCAATACGAGAGGCTCGCTGGGCTCCAGCCCAACGATCCAGGCGTCTGGTCGTCCCAGGGCCTCATCCTGCGCAGGCAGGGCCACTTCGCCGAGGCCCTGCCGTTCCTGCGCAAGGCGGCCCAGCTCGACCCCGGCAGCGTGGCGTTCTCCCGCAACCTGGGAGAGCTCCTGGCCGCGGGGCGCCGCTACGACGAGTACCTGGCCGAGCAGCGCCGGAAGGTGGATCTCGTCCCCGAGCGGCTCCAGGAGGCCTTCGACCTCGCCTCCGCGCCCTTCGACATCCGCGGGTCGACGGCTGAGGGCGACCAATTCCTCGCGCAGCTGTCCCCCGAGCAGTACAATTCGCCGCGCGGCATCAACATCCGCAAGGGCTGGGCGCGCATGAAGGGGGATTTCAAGGAGGCGATCCGGCTCGACAAGCTCCAGCCTTTCTTCGACGAGGACGGGGAGGAGCACTATGCTCAGGCGTTCTGGGGCGCCCTCACCTATGCGTCCGCAGGCGACATGGACGGGGCCCGCGTGCGCGCTGGGGACTTTCCGGCAGAGTTGCGGGCGAGGCTCCAGCACGAGCCCGACAACTTGATTCTCGTCGCCTACTTGAGCGCCTACGAGTTCGTCGTCGGCCACGGCGACGAGGCTGTCCGCCTCGCCCGAAAATGCACGGAGATGATGCCGGAGAGCCGCGACGCAGTCGACGCCCCCGTATACCAATGGATCCTTGCTCTGGCATACGCCTGGTCGGGCGACAAGGACCGCGCCTTGGAGACGCTGGCCCGGATTGAGCGCACGCCCTATGGCAACTGCAACGTCCATGAGATCAGGGCGAACGGGAACTTCAGGCCCCTCTTGGGCGATCCGCGCTTCCAGGCCCTGCTGGCCGATCCGGCGAACAACGCTCCGCTGTTCTGAGCTCCCCGTTTGCCGGCCGCGTCAGTAGGTCGGCTCGTTGTTCTTGGGGTCTGACACCAGCCTCTGGAACCTGGGATCCCCCCTAAGGGGCAGGAACGCGGCGCGCCCGTTGTAGATGTTGGTCCGGAACGGGACATTGAGGAGGCGCCCGAACTCCGCGATCGCGCGGTCCTTCTCTCCCAGCCACGCAAGCGCGAGGTCGCAGGTGACGGAATTGCTGGGCCCCATGACCGCGTCGCGCGATTCGGGCGGAATTCCGCGGACTTCTGAATGCAGAGCAGGGTGTCTTTCCGGTCGCCGAGAAGGCCGTGGGCGAGGGACGGGGCTGCAGGGCATCAGGGGTCCCGGGAATCGAAGGGGTGCTTCGGCCAGTATTCCTCGTGGATCAGGAGTCCCTCCGCCTCCATGAGGGGACCCAGCACCGTCACGCGGGGGGCGGTGCGCGCAAACACCTCGCGGCTGGCGAGGGGATTGGGGTCGAGGGGGACCCCCATGACGCGCAGGAACTGCAGTTCAGTCGTGCCGAAGACGACCCGCCCGATCCCCGCAAAGCGGATGGAGCCGCAGCACATCGTGCAGGGTTCGCTGCTGGTGTACAGTGTCGAGGCGGCAAAGGTCGCGCGGTCGATCTTGGGGCTGAAGGCGGAGATGAGCCCCGTCTCCGCGTGCTTCGTCACGTCATGGGTCGCGTTTTCGCAGTTGGAGTATTCGGCGATCACCTTGCCGTCCTTGACCAGCAGGGCGCCGAAGGGGGCGCCGCCGTGGCTGGTGGCGTAGCGGGCGAGCGCGTAGGCCCGCTCCATGAAGATCCGGTCGGTTGCC
>CAYNLL010000198.1:0-6247 GCA_964398015.1 uncultured Opitutaceae bacterium
GAAGCGACTTCAAGCCCTGGGGCTGGACGGGTTTGAGGCCTACTGCCAGCTGCTCGAGGGCAAGGATGGCGACGAGGAGCTGACCATGCTGCTCGACGTGATCTCCACGAACGTCACGGACTTCTTCCGCGAATGGAAACATTACCAGTTCCTGCAGGACCCGGTGCTGCCCCGATGGGAAGCCCTGCTCGCGGGCAACCCGCGAGAGACGCTGAGGATCTGGAGCGCGGCGTGCTCGTCCGGGGAGGAGCCGTACTCTCTCGCCATCCTGCTCGCCGACTATTTCCAGGGGCGGCCGCAGGCGCAGCAGCGCAAGTGGGAGATCCTCGGCACCGACATCAGCACGCGGATGCTCTCCGTGGCGCGGAAGGGGATCTACAAGAGCGAGAAGATCAAGCTGCCAAACCCGGCTTGGCTGCGCACCTACTTCCAGAAGGGCGTGGGCTCGGCGGAGGGCTTCTACCGTGTGAAGCCCGAGATTCGCGAGGTGGTCAAACTTGACCACCAGAACCTTTTCGGGTGGCCGTACCCCTTCAAGGAGAAGTTCCATGCGATCTTCTGCCGCAACGTGATGATCTACTTCGACGGCCCGACACAGCGGGAGCTGATTCCCCACCTGGTGCAGCGCCTCGTCCCCGGCGGGCTGCTCTTCGTGGGCCACTCGGAGAGCCTCCTCGGCATTGAGCACGGCATGAAGTGCGTGGGATCCAGCATCTACCAAGCACCGTAACCCGATGGCCGTAAACAACAAATGGGTAATCGCACCGCCAAAGAAAGCGATCGTTGCCGGGGTCGCGGACATGGTGGCGAGCAACGACCCGAGCGCCGACCTTGTGACGTATTCGCTGGGCTCCTGCCTCGGCATCGCCCTCTACGACCCGGCCGTCAAGGTCGGCGGACTCCTCCACGTCATGCTGCCGAGCTCGAAGATCGACCCGGCCAAGGCCGTCTCGGCCCCATACATGTTCGTGGACACGGGGGTGCCCCGGCTTTTCCACGCGCTGTACAGCTTTGGGGCCGACCGCTCCCGCATGGTGATGAAGGCCGTGGGCGGCGCGCAGTTCCTGGACGCGGCCGGCATCTTCAACATCGGCGAGCGCAACCAGAAGGCGCTGCTCGATCTGCTGGGAAACAACGGCTTTCGCCTCCACGAGCAGGAGTTCGGGGGCGTGTGCTCGCGCACAATCCGCTTCAACCTGGACAGCGGCCGCGTGCAAATCCAAAGCCCGGGCGTTGAGTCCCATTCGATATGACCGCACGAGAAATAGTCGCCAGCCTCAAGAGCCTCCAGCCGGTTTCACGCGCCGGACTCAAGCTGATGAAGGTCCTCGGTCGCCACGACCAGGACAACGACACCGTGATCGAGTGCCTGAAATACGACAACGTGCTCACGGCAAGGGTGCTGAGGACGTGCAACTCGTCATTCTACGGCTACGGGCAGCGCGTCACCTCGGTGGACGAGGCGGTCCTCCTGATCGGGCACGAGCAGATCATGCGCATGGTCCTGACGCTGAGCTTGGGCGGCCCCATGGGCGCCCCCATGGACGCGTACGCCTTCGACGCGAACGAGCTCTGGCGCCACTCGCTTTCGACGGCCTTTGTCGCGGAATGCCTCGCCAAGGACGGGCTGGTGGCCGGCGCGGAGGCCTCCGCCGCCTTCACCGCCGGGCTGCTCCACGACATCGGCAAGGTGGCCTTCAACCAGGTCCTCTCCCCCGAACTCCTGGCCAAGCTGCGCTACCAGATCGCCGAGCACGGCATGTCGCGCGTCGAAGCCGAGAGGGACGTCATCGGCACGGACCACGCCGAGGTCGGCGGGGAGCTGCTTTCGAAATGGGAGCTGCCGCCGCTGATCGTGGAGGCCGTCGCGCGCCACCATCAGCCCGAGATCACGCCGCTTCGCCTCTCCGCCGTGACGTGCGTCGCCGACACGATCGTCCACCTTGCGGGCTCCGCGCCAGGCTGGGAGTCCTATGCCCTAAAGATAGATCCCGCCCTGGTGGAGCCGCTCCACCTCACGGCGGAGAAGATCGAGATCATGCTCATCGATGCGCGCGAGTCGTTCGACCGCGTCGCCCAATTCATGGAGGTGGCATGAGCGCGCCGGCAAAGATCCGCGTCCTGGTCGTCGACGACTCCGCCGTCGTGCGCCACGCCATCGTCGACGCCCTGAGCGGCGACCCCGAGATCGAGGTCGTGGGCACTGCCTGCGACCCGTACGTCGCGCGCGACCGCATCCTCGAGCTCAACCCGGATGTGCTGACGCTCGACATTGAGATGCCGCGGATGGACGGCCTCACGTTCCTGCGAAAGCTGCTCAAGCACCGTCCGATCCCGGCGATCGTCATCAGCTCGATCACGCAGGCCGGCTCCCAGAATGCGCTCGACGCGCTCGCGGCGGGCGCCGTCGACGTGCTGGCAAAGCCCACCTCTTCGTGGAGCATCGGCGAGCTTCGCCATCAGCTTCCGCACCGGGTCAAGGGCGCCGCTAGGGCCCGTTTCGGCCGGCCCGTGGCGCCGGCGCGCACCGTGGCGCCGGTCGCCTACCGCAGCACGAGGTCCAATCCGCGCCAGCTGATCCTGATCGGGGCGTCGACGGGCGGCACCGAGGCGATCAAGAGGGTCCTCACCTCGCTGCCGGACGGGCTGCCGGGCATCTGCATCGTGCAGCACATCCCGCCGGTCTTCTCGGCCGCCTTTGCCAGCCGGCTGAACGAATGCTGCGCGTTCGAGGTGCGCGAGGCGGCCGAAGGCGACGAGGTGCGGCCCGGCCTGGCTCTGGTCGCCCCGGGGGACTATCATATGAGCGTCTCCTTCCAGGGCGACCGCTACCGGGTGCGCCTCGAGCAGAGCCCTCCGCTCCACTTCACGCGCCCCTCGGTCGACGTGCTGTTCAATTCCGCGACGCCGTGGGCTTCCGCCGACACCGTCGCCGTCCTCCTGACGGGCATGGGCTCGGACGGGGCCTTCGGGATGCAGAAGCTCAAGCAGAGGGGCGCCTGCACCATCGTCCAGGACGAGGCCACGTGCGCCGTCTACGGGATGCCCCGGGCGGCGGTGAACCTTGGGGTCGTGGACCAGATCCTGCCTCTGGAGATGATCCCCGACGCCATCCTCGCGGGCGTGCACAGGCACAGCGAAAGGGTGGCCTCATGAGGGCGCGCCGATCCCCACAACCCCTGAACTTATGCCAGCACTGATCCAAAAAAAGGAGATTTGCGAATTCATGGAGCGGAACATCGCCAGCGTGTTCCAGACCATGCTTTCAATGGGCGTCGTGCCCGTCCCGGAACTCCACCGCTCGCCCCACGTCGATCGCGTCAGCGGCGCCCTGGGCTTCGGCGGCGAGACCGTAACGGGAGCGGTGTACGTCCACGTCTCGACCCTGTTCTCCGTGCGCATCACCCGCGCGATGCTGGGGATGCCCGAGGAGGAGATCCCCGGCGAGTCCGACGTGAACGACGTCATCGCGGAGCTCACCAACATGCTCGGGGGTGGATTCAAGTCCTGGCTCTCCGACACCGGGGCGCAGTGCGCGATGAGCACGCCGGCGATCATCCGGGGCAACTCGTTCGAGATCGAGGCGGGCCAGGGGATCGAGCGCATCAGCCTCCCGTTTGAGTGCGAGAAGGAGACCATCATCTTCGAGGTCCACATCAAGTTCGGTTGAGCACACCTATCACCATGCCTGCACGAATCCTCAGCGTTGATGACAGCCGGACGATCCGGCTCATTGTGGCCAAGGCCTTCCGGGCCTACGACGTGGTCATCTTCGAGGGGACCAACGGCGAGGAGGGCCTTGCCGTGGCGGCGAAGGAGAAGCCCGACCTCATCCTCCTCGACGTCACCATGCCCGTGATGGACGGGGTCACCATGCTCGGCCTCCTCAAGGAGAATCCCGAGCTGAAGACGATACCAGTCATCATGCTGACAGCCGAGTCGGGGCGGGAGAACATCCTCCAGATCGCCCGGCTGGGAATCAGGGACTACCTCACCAAGCCGTTCCGCGAGGACCAGCTGGTCGAGAAGGTCGGCCGGGTGGTGTCCCTCCAGAAGAAGATCGCGGCGGCCTGAGGCGGAGCGGGGCGGCGAAGCCGCGTCGCGGGCCTCACATGGTCTTCATCAGGCGCCTGAACGAGTCGAAGGCGTGGTCGATGACCACGTCCGCCTGCTTCTGGTCGAGGCCCGCCTTGTGGTAGACCTGCTCGGAGTCCAGCCAGTAGCGCCATTCGCCCTCCAGGCCGTAGCCGAGGATGTCGGACATGCTCGACGCCAGGTTGAGCAGGTGGGTGAGCGGCATGTCGCGCTCGTCGGGCTCGTAGTGGTCGCTGATCGCCGAGATGAACTCCTCGGGGAAGCGCCAGGCCTTGAGGATGATGCCCGCGGTCTCGTTGCTCGACTGGCCGAACACGAGGCGTTCCCAGTCGGCGAGGCGCAGGTCGTCGGTCAACATGGGCATGTCCTCGAGCGGCCAGTTGCGGGCCAGCCGGTCCAGGCACACCTTTCCGATGGAGCGCAGGAGGCCGACGGTGTAGCACGACCTCGGGTCGACCTGCTTGCCGGCAGAGAGCTCCTCCATGAGGAGGGCCGCGAAAAGGGAATTCTCCATGTACCTCTTGCCCGAGATGCCGTAGACGGGCAGGTTGCCGTCCCCAAGGCGCTCGAGCATCGCGAAGCCGACGATCCGGTGCACCTCCTCAAAGCCGATCAGCGTCACCGCGTCCTCGACCGACGACACCGGCTCCGCGGAGGCGAACGCGGCGCTGTTCGCGATGCGGATCAGCTGCGCCGTCAGCGCCGGGTCGCGGCGCAGCCGGCTCGTGATCTCCTCAAGGTCCACCGTGGGATTGCGCAAGAGGTTGCCCAGCTGCAGAAGGATGTGCGGGGCGGGGAGGAAGGTGTTCGAAATGCGCAGCACATCCTCCGTCGTGATTGGGGCAACGTTCATTCTGGTATTGAACATCGGACGCTAGGGTGCCGGCTTGAGGGGTTCTGCCTGCTGTCTGGTCCGTCGTGCGGAATAAAACCGGCTGCGCAGGGAGGATGGGGGGGAGGGGACGGGAGCCCCGGGCCGGCGGCCGCGCGCGCTTTTCGCTAAAGGGCGGGTCCTTTCGTCCGATTGAACACTTTGGTGGCAGGGTGTCGCGAGCGCCGCGGACCTAGGCCGCCGTGCGCGACAGCGACGGCTGCGCCGCCGCGATCCCGAGCGAGATCTGCTCGCGCTCGAAGGCGCCCTCGTCTTCCCCGAAGTCGAGCGCTGTCGCGTGGATCAGCTCGATCGCAAGGCCCTCGATCTGTCGGATCGATGCGCTCAGCGAGAGGGAGAAGGCGCTGCGCTGGCCGGCGAGCTGCAGGCGCTGGAAGAGGGCGGGTTCCGACGAGAGGCGGCGAAGCCGCTCGGCCAGTGCCGAGGGGTTGTCGGCCTTGAACATGAGGCCGTCCTGGCCGTCGCGAACGATCTCACCGGAGCCGCCCGTGCCGCTCGACACAACGACAAGGCCGGACGCCATCGCCTCCACCTGGACGGTGTCAAACGGCTCGGCGAACTGGCTCGGGCACACCAGAATGTTGCTGCGCGCGAAGAGGGCGCCTAGGGCCTCGCGGTCCAGCGGCCCGGTGAACGCGACTTTTCCCGCAAGGCCGTTGGAGGCGCAGTAGTCGCGCAGCTTGTCCGCATAGGCCCTGTCGGAGGCCTCCCCGACGATCTCGGCGGTGAAGTTGACCCCCTCGGCCTGCAGGCAGGCCAGGGCCTCGACGAGGACGTGGGTTCCCCGCTTCGGGGCGACGCCGCCCGCGGAGACGATCCTCAGCGTGCGCAAGTCCGGAAGGAACGCCCTGTAGAAGCGGTCGATCCTCGCTCCCGGATAGACCGTGGTCATGCGCCCGGGCTCGTAGCCGGCCTCCCTGAGGACCCGGCTGTTCCATTCGCTGCACGGGGAGACCCAGTAGGACGCGGCGTGGGGCTGGTCCTTGACCGCGTAACCCGGCTCCCTGCTCGCCACCATGTGGAGCACCGGGTATCCGGCGAGCACCAGGTCGTTGACGAGTCCCACCCCGAGAGAGTCGAGGTTGCCGAGAAGAATGATGTCGGGCTCGAATACGGAAGCTTCGCGCATCACCGCCACGGCGTTGGACGCCTCGACGGCCGCCGTCCTGGCCCTTTCGGCCTCGAGTCCGGGACCGCCGGTGGCCCCTCGGCCCGCCAGCTCAAGCGAGCGGGAGACGCGCTGCTCCATCTCGGCTTCCT
>CAYNLL010000199.1:0-6173 GCA_964398015.1 uncultured Opitutaceae bacterium
CGTTGGTGAGCCTGAACTTCACGAGGAAGAGCGACATCAGGCGGTTGTCCACCTTCTCGAACGCCGGGCCCGAGAAGCGCAGCATGTCGATCTCGATCCGGTCCGTCCCGAGGTTGTCGCGCAGCGACTCGATCAGCTTGCCCAGGTCGGAGCGGTAGTAGAGGGCCCCGTAGATGAAGTTGACGCCGACGATCCCGAGCGCCTGCTGCTGGAGCACCGCCTCCTTGTCCCACATGCGCACGTGCAGGACGATCTCGCTCGGCTCGCCCTTGGGCTCCGTCTGGAAGCGAAGGCCGAGCCAACCGTGCGCCTCGTTGGTCCCCTTGTAGTTGCTGGTCGCCACCGTGTCGGCGAAGACGAAGAAGTTGGTCTTGTCCCCGCGGGTCGCGGAGAGGCGCTCGATCAGCAGCTGGTACTCGTGGTCGAGCATCAGCTTGAGGCGCTCCCTGGAGACGTACCTCGGGGCCTTGCCGTAGATCGCGTCGCTAAAGACCATGTCGTAGGCCGAGATCGACTTGGCGATGGTCCCGGAGGCGCCGCCCGCCTGGAAGAACTCGCGCGCCACCTCCTGGCCCGCCCCGATCTCCGCGAACGTGCCGTACTTCGGCGGGTCCAGGTTGATCGTCAGCGCCTTCTGGGAGGTTGTGAGCAGCTCCATCTTCTCATTCATGCCCGAAGCATTGCCCAAGGCGCCACGGGGATGCAATCCGTTCCTTCGTAACTTCCCCGCGTCGTCGGTTTCTACTGGTCGCGGAGGCGATTACGGATAGCTTTTCCCCAGGAATGAAAAACTTTATCACCTCGATGCTGGGGTCGCTGGTTGCGCTCGTGATCTTCGCCGCCCTGGGCTTCCTCCTCCTCATCGGCTTCATAGGGGCCCTGGTCGCGATGGGAACGCAGAAGAAAGCGCCCGAGCTGGTCGGGGGGTCGTACCTCGTCTTCGACCTGTCCTCGAACATCACGGACGCGCCCCCCCCGGTCGACTTCGGCGAGCTCACCGACGGCAAGAGCGAGACGCTGCAGCTGCGCTCCGTCACGCGCGCTATCCGCTACGCCTCGCACGATTCCAAGATCAAGGGGATCCTGCTCCTCGGGAGCCTCTCACCCCGGGGGTACGGGACCGGATTTGCGGCGCTCAAGGAGGTGCGCGCCGCGCTCGGCGACTTTCGGGCGAGCGGCAAGCCCGTCGTCGCCTACACCGACTACGCGACGAACAGGGACTTCTACCTCGCCTCGGTGGCGAACGAGCTGGACCTCGACCCCTACGGGATGATCCTGATGCCGGGACTCGCCAGCCAGCCCATCTTCTACGCGGGCGCCTTCGAGAAGTACGGCATCGGCGTCCAGGTGACCCGCGTCGGCAAGTTCAAGTCCTACGTGGAGCCGTTCACGCGCACCGACATGAGCCCGGAGAACCGCGAGCAGGTCCAGAAGCTGCTGGACGACGTCTGGGGGTCGATGCTCTCCGACATAGGGCGCTCCCGGGGGATCTCGGCCGAGGCGATCCAGGGCGTCGTCGACGCCGAGGGCATCATCAAGCCGGTCGCCGCGCTGAAGGCCCACCTGGTCGACCGGGTCCTCTACCGCGACGAGATCATCGACCGCCTCAAGAAGGAGACGGGCGTCACCTCGGCGACCGACACCTTCAAGCAGGTGGCCCTGGGCGCGTACGCGAAGACGTTCGTGCGGCCTCCCGTGCCGTCGGGCTCGGGCCAGGTCGCCGTCGTCTACGCCGAGGGCGACATCGTCGAGGGCGAGGGGAGCGCCACGGAGGTCGGCGGGGCGCGGTTCGCGCGCGAGCTGAGGCACCTGAGGGAGGATTCGGCGGTGAAGGCGATCGTCCTTCGCGTCAACAGCCCGGGCGGGAGCGCCTCGGCCGCCGAGACGATCCAGCGCGAGATCCGCCTCGCCCGGAAGGCGAAGCCGGTGATCGTCTCCATGGGCTCCTACGCCGCGTCGGGCGGCTACTGGATCTCCGCCTACGGGGACCGGATCTTCGCCGAGCCGACGACGATCACGGGCTCGATCGGCGTCTTTGGCATCCAGTTTGACCTCCAGAAGCTCGCGAACGACCACGGGGTCACGTTCGACAGCGTGAAGACCGGGAAGTTTGCCGACGCGCTCACGATCACGCGCCCGAAGACGCCGGAGGAGCTGGCGGTGTTCCAAAGGTTGGTGGACTGGATCTACGGCCAGTTCGTCGCGAAGGTCGCCGAGGGGCGCAAGCTCAAGCCCAGCTTCGTCGAGGAGATCGCCCAGGGCCGCGTCTGGTCGGGCGCCGAGGCGAAGAAGCTGGGGCTCGTGGACGAGATCGGCGGCCTCAACGAGGCCCTCGCCTACGCCGCCAAGCAGGGGGGCCTCGGCGCCGACTACCGGGTCGTCGAATACCCCAGGTCGAAGAACCTCTCCGAGGAGATCGCGGAGGTGCTGGGCCGCCTCGAGCCGCCGAGCCTTCGCCTGCACGCCACGGGGATCATCGGCGAGATCGCGGACCGGCTCGCGGCGGAGCTCGCCCGGCTGCGCGCCTTCAACGACCCGCGGGGCGTCTACGCGAGGATGCCGCTCGACCTGGACATCCACTGAGCGCGCGGCGCCCCTTCCCCATGAACCACCTGCTCCTCGCGGACTGCCCGGCCACGCAGATACCCGCCGGCGGCGCGGCCACGCTCGCGGCCGGCGAGGAGGTCGCGGTCGTCCAGACCCTCGGGGGCAACGTCACGGTGCGCACCGACCGAGGGCTCTTCCGCATCGCCCGCGCCGACGCCGCCAAGATCGAGGGCCTGTCGCTCGCCGACGACGGGGAGGCCCGGGCCGGCGAATTCAACGAGAAGGCGGTCTGGGACGCGATGAAGACGTGCTTCGATCCCGAGATACCGGTCAACATCGTCGACCTCGGTCTGATCTACGACCTTTCCATAGAGAAGACGCCCGCGGGCGCCCACGCGGTGGAGGTGAAGATGACGCTCACGGCCCCCGGGTGCGGGATGGGGCCGGTGATCGCCGAGGACGCGCGCCAGAAGATCGCGGCCCTCCCCAGCGTCGAGCGCGCCCGGGTCCACATCGTCTGGGACCCCGTCTGGAACCCCCACATGATCTCCGAGGCGGGGCGCAAGGCCCTGGGCCTGGAGTAGGGGCGCCTCAGGCGGTCACGGTCTCCAGCGAGCACCCGTCGGCGTCCTCGGCCGGCGTCTCGCAGTTGGGCCTCGCGACGACGCCCGGGTAGGGCTCGGCCGAGAAGTCCGCGCCCGGGCGCCCCAGGAGGTGGCGGTCGCAGACCTCGAAGAGGCCCGCCTCCGACTCCGCCCTTCGCATGTCGCGCAGGAACGCCCCCTCGGGATCGACGCCCTGGCCCACGAAGTTGAGGTATTTCTTCATCTTGTTGACGTGGGCCCTCTCCGGGAAGCCCTCGTCGCGCGTCGCGCGGTACAGCCGCTCGACGTAGCCGCGCACGTCGCCGAGCGTCACGCGGGTCTCGGGCAGGCCCGCCATCCGCTCCCTGCACTGCCTGAAGATCCACGGGTTGCGGATCGCGTGGCGCCCGATCATCACGCCCGCGGCGCCCGTCGCCCCCACGATCTCGGACGCCCTGCGGGCCGACGTCACGTTGCCGTTGGCGAGCACCGGGCACCGCGCGCGCGCCACGGCGCGCGCGATGAGGTCGTAGTGCACCTCGCTGCGGTACATCTCTCGCACCGTCCTGCCGTGGACGGTGAGCAGGTCGACGCGGCTCGCGTTGACGATGTCGAGGATCCGGTCGAAGTTCGAGGCGTCCTCGAAGCCCACCCTCATCTTCACGGTGAGCAGCCCCGGGAAGGCCTCCCTGAGGGCCGCGAGGATTGCTGCGACCCGGTCGGGGTCGCGCAGCAGCCCGCCGCCGACGTTCTTCCTGTAGACCTTGGGCGCCGGGCACCCGAGGTTCAGGTCGATCCCCGCGATCGCGTGGCGCCCCAGCGCCTCGACCGTGCGCAGCAGGTGGGGGATGTCCTCGCCGATCATCTGGGCGAACACCGGCCGCCCGGTGTCGTTCTCGTCGATGCTGCGCAGGATGTGGCGCTCCGGCCGGGACTGGGCGTGCACCCGGAAGAACTCCGTGAAGAAGTAGTCCGGCGCGCCGTACGCCGCTATGACCCGCATGAAGGCGAGGTCGGTCACGTCCTGCATGGGCGCGAGCGCCGTCAGGGGCTGGCCGCCGCGGAGGGGAAGGGGAAGGGGGGGCGCCACGGCCTACGGCTGCTCGGGGGCGCCGCCCTCCTCGCCCTGCTGCGCGCGCCACTGCTCCAGGAGGTCGGCCCTGTCCTCCACCGCGTCGAACACGGCTCGTGCGACGTAGATCGGGCGCTTGTGCTGCAGGGCGAGCACGATCGAGTCGCTCGGCCGGGCGTCGATTTCGACGATCTTCGTGCCGAGCTCGTTCTCCATGCTCAGCAGTATCCTCGCGAAGAAGGTCTGGTCGTGGGCGTCGTTGATGACGACGCGCTCAAGGCGGGTGCCGAGCCCGATCAGGATGCTGCCGATCAGGTCGTGGGTCATCGGGCGCTCCCGCTTCACGCCCTCGAGCGTCGTCTGGATCGCGCTGCCCACGGACTGGTCGACGTAGATCACGAACGTCTTGTCCTCGTTGCCCAGGAACACGGCGCAGCTGTTGAGCGTGGGAACCACGCCCTTCACGGTGACGGCGACGACGTCGTTTTGCATAGGAGGACTTCCCGGCGGGGCCGGATGCGGGAGACGTTGAGGCGGGCCGCCCAAAAGGGCAAGCGGGCCCATGCGTTCCCGTCAGAATCCGAGCAGGCTGATCCCCAGGGCGCGCGCCCGGGCGAGCACGGCGGTCTTGTCGAGGAGGATGACGCTGCCGGCCTCGAGCGCCGCGGCGCGGCTCCCCGCGCCCGCCAAAGCCACCAGCGGGCCCGCCCCCAAAAACGGCACCTCGAACCAGAATTACTGCCGGCCCTTGACCGTCTTCACGAAGAGGGTGGCGTCGGCCTTCATGGCCCCCGCCCGCCGGAGCATCTCGTCGGTGCCCTCGAAGGCCTCGACCGCAAGGACCGTCCCCTTGCGCACGACGCAGCCCTGGCCGATGTCGAGCCGGGCGCTCTCCCGCGCGATGTGCACCCCGTGCTCGACGAAGTCCGCCTCTATCGGGAAGCGCCCGCCGGTCATGCAGCCGGGGGAGGCGAGCTGGTCGTCCAGGAAGGCCCGCGCGTCGAGGAGGACGATGCCCAGGGCCTCGATCTCCGCCGCGACGGCCCCGAAGATGGTCTCGGCATTCCTGCGCTTCAGGGAGAGGAGGATCCGCGCGGCCTTCAGGTCGGGCTTGAGGCCGTCGAACAGGCGCCTGGGCGTCACCTGGCCCGCCATGAGGGCGTAGCCCGCCCCGAACTTCTCGAGAAGGCGCAGGGTCTTGCCCACCTGGCCGACGTGCACGCTGTGGCGGTGCTCGGCGGGAAAGGAGGCGACGAGGTCCGGCGCGGTCTCGCCCTCGAACGCGATCAGCCTGAGCGCGAGCCCGGCCCTCCTCGCCGACTCCGCCACGAGGCGCGGATACAGCCCCTGGCCGGCGATCAGGGCGATCGGCCGTGTCGGGTCGAACGATTCCGGCAGGTACGCTGAAAGCGGTTTCGGCAAGGACGGGGTGCCGCTAGCTCTGGGCGCCGTAGTACTTCTTGTAGCTCCTGTAGTAGCGGTAGTTCGAGTAGTACTCGATGCGGCGGGGGGACAGGCCGTTGAGGACGATGCCGAGGATCTCGTTCTTCCCGTCGCGCAGGGCCTTGACATAGAGGCGGATGTGCTTGCGGTAGGCGCGGTTGAAGCGGCAGACGTAGACGACCTCGTCGGCGCGCTCCGCGATCAGCATGGCGTCGGTGACCGCGCCCATCGGCGGCGAGTCGATCACGATCAGGTCGAACTCCTTCTTGAGGCGCTCGAGGAGCTGAGGGAAGATCGGGTTCTCCAGGAGCTCCGTCGGGCTCTTCGACCTGCCGCCCGAGGTGAGCAGCCAGAGGTTGTCGCGCAGCTTCATGATCCCGAGGTCCGGGTTGGTGAGGGCGTTGCCGTCCAGGTGGGCGCCGTGCTCGAACCAGGAGATGATGCCGGAGGTGTTCTGCTGGTGGAAGTGCCGGTGGAGCATCGGGCGGCGCAGGTCGCAGTCCATCAGCAGCGTCCTCTTGCCGTGG
>CAYNLL010000200.1:0-6153 GCA_964398015.1 uncultured Opitutaceae bacterium
ACCCGAACCCGCCTCTTCCGCGTCCGCCGTAGACGTAAGCCTGCCTCCTCGCATAGCTGAAGATGATGACGACGAAGAAGAGGGTGGCGATCGGTATCCATGTTGGCGCCCCGTTCCTCCTTGCGTCTCCCACGGTCTGCCCGGTGCCGCCATATTCGCCCTTGGCCGCCGCGAGGATCGCAGCCACGCCGGCTGAAAGGCCCCCGTCGAAGTCGCCCCGGCGAAACGCCGGCGAGATCTCCTCCTCTATGATGCGCTTGCAGAGGGCGTCCGGCAGCGCCCCTTCAAGGCCGTAGCCGACCTGGATGTAGAGCGTGTGCGGCTGCGCGAAGACGAACAGGACGGCTCCATTGTCCCGGCCCTTGATGCCCGCTCGCCACGCCTGGGCGACTCGCACGGTGTAGTCCTCGATCGATGAGTCGCTCTCCATCTTCGGAAAGACGGCGACAAGGACCTGGTTCGAGGTGTCGCGCTCGAACTGCTCGAGCTCCTGGTTGAGCCTCTCGGCCGTGCCCGGGCTCACGAGCGAGGCGTAGTCATTAAAGTAGGCCGCGGGACGCGGCGGCATGACCTCAGTGGCCCCTGCCTTCGCTACGGCGAGGGCGAGCAGCGCAAGTCCGATGGCGCGCAAGCTCACGGCTTGGCGGGAGTCGGAGTCGCGTTGAAGTCAAACTGGACCTTCGGGGGCGCCTCCGCTCCCGGCGTCGCGGTGAAGTAGGGCCGGGCGGTGTAGCCCATGGAGCCCGCGAAGATCATTCCGGGGAAGGAGCGGATGGCCGTGTTGTACGCCTGGACCACGTCGTTGAAGCGGCCCCGCTCTACCGCGATCCGGTTCTCGGTCCCCTCGAGCTGCGCCTGAAGGTCGCGGAAGCCCGCGGTCGCCTTGATGTCCGGATACTGCTCCGAGACCACGAGCAGCCGCGAGAGTGCCGAGCCCAACTGGCCCTGAGCCTGCTGGAAGGCCGCCAGCTGGGCGGGATCAGTCGGCGCGGTCCCCGCCGGCAGCTGCACCCGGCCCACAGAGGCGCGGGCCTCGGTGACGGCGATGAGCGTGGATTTCTCGAAGTTGGCGGCTCCGGAGACCGTGCTGACAAGGTTGGGGACGAGATCGGCGCGGCGCTGGTAGACGTTCTGCACCTGTGCCCATTGGGCGTCCGTGGCCTGCTGAAGCCCCACAAGGCGGTTGTAGCTCGACACCGCCCAAAGGCAGGCGACTACAATCACCCCGACGATAACGAGGAGTATTTTTGTCGTAGTTCCCATCGCGCAAAGATATGCACGGAAGATCGTTGTAGCAAGGCCCTACGAGCCGCGACCCTCACCATGACTGTCACAGCCGACCAACGGCCCCTTGTCCTCGCCGTATTTGTCCTGACCTACCTAGGACTCGCGATCGGGCGGATCCCCGGACTGAAGCTCAACCGGGCGGGGATCGCTCTCCTGGGGGCGATCGCGATGATGATCGTCTCCAGGAACTCCACGGGAGAGATCGTCTCGGCCGTGAACTGGCCGACCATCTTTCTCCTCTTTGGGTTCTTTGTAGTCTCGGCGCAGCTGCGCATGTCGGGATTCTTCGACCAGATCGCGTCCCACATCTCCTCGCGGCTGGACACGCCGTGGCGCTTCCTGGGGTTCCTGGTCGCCGTCACGGCTGGGCTTTCGGCCTTCCTCAACAACGACAT
The DNA here is from genome assembly GCA_964398015.1 of uncultured Opitutaceae bacterium. Classification (GTDB taxonomy): domain Bacteria; phylum Verrucomicrobiota; class Verrucomicrobiia; order Opitutales; family Opitutaceae; genus Palsa-1447. The sequence goes on from CAYNLL010000200.1 coordinate 1,683, forward strand.
CGTCTGCTACGTCCTTACGCCCGTCGTCGGCACCGCGCTCGTCAAGAAGCGGCTCAATCCGGTGCCATTTCTGATCGCCCTTGCCGCCGCGAGCAACACGGGCGCCGGCCTGACCCTGATCGGCAACGCGCAGAACATGATGATCGGCCAGCTGGCCCACCTCAGTTTTCTAAGGTACATGGCCTGGAGCGTCGTTCCCGTCCTTGCCGGCCTCGTGGGCACCTTCCTCGTGACCCGGATTGGAGGACGCTCGCCGCCTGTGCCTCTGGAGGACACCGACGCCGACCCGGGGAACTCCTCCTATCCCTTCGACGCCTATCACACGGTCAAGGGCCTGGTCGTCCTCGCGATCGTCATCGCGCTCTTCTTCACGTCGCTCCCAAGGGAGGTCGTGGTGCTCGTTGCCGCGGGCATCCACCTGATGAGCACGAAATACCGCACACAGGACCTGCTCGCGCTCGTCGACTGGCAGGTCCTGCTGCTGTTCATGGCCCTCTTCGTCGTGAGCGGGGCCTTTCAGGCCACGGGCTACGAGGACGGGCTGGTCGCGTGGCTCGAGGGCAGGGGCCTCAACCCGTCCCTGCCCGGGAACGAGGTCGTCATCACGGCCGGCCTGACCGCGCTGATCGGCAACGCCCCGGCCGTGATGCTCCTCGCAAAGCTCATTCCGTTCACGCACGTGTCGGCGGCCTACATCATGGGCGCCGCCAACAGCTTCGGCGGGAATGCGATCCTGACCGCCAGCGTGGCGAACCTGATCGTGGTTCAGCAGGCCCGCCGCCAGGGCATCGTGATCTCATTCTGGGCCTTTGCGCGCCACGGCATCCCGATAACGGTGATCTCCCTTGCGGCGCTATTCGCCTGGGCGGCGCTCGCTGGAGGCTAAGCCGGAGCAGCACCTTGAAACGACCCGTCCACGGTCTCCGGCCCGGCGCGTGCTTCGCCCTGCTCTTGGCTGCGACAGGCTGCCACGGCCCCATGCAACGGGGCCAGAGTTCCATCCAGCTTCTCGCGCCGATCGCCGCGCCACAGGCGGGCACCCAGAGGCAGGCGGAAGCGTCAAAGACCGTTTTCATCGATGCGATTCCGCCTTCTCTGATCGGTGAGATGGCGCGACCGGATTATCCCGCCGGGGCGCTGGCCGCCCACGTGGGCCCATGCGTGGTCTATGTCACGATCACGATCGACACCGCCGGGCGGGTATCCGAGCTCACCCCCAGCTGGCAGAGGCTGAACGTCCCCAACCGCTTCTCCGAGGAGTTCATGGACGCCATCCGGGCTGCGACGCAACGCTGGCGGTTCGAGCCCGCGCGAAACGTCTACTGGGAGCGCAAACCCGGCGAAGACAACAAGTACCTCTATGCCGAGGTCGTCCCGTCGAGGAGCGACATCGCCTTCACCTTCACTACGGCGCTGAGCCCGGGGACGGACGCTTCGCCACACTGAGGCTCAAGCGGTGTCGAAGGAAGCCGAACGGCGGGCGAATGGGTTCGCCTCGGCGCGAGGGGCACGGCTAGACATTGCTCCCTCGTCTCATACCATGGCCGCCTCCATCGAACGTTCTGCCGCCGCAATGGCCGCGCTCCCGGCCGGGGACAAAGCATGAACCCCGGCATCTGGCGCGGAGCCCATGCGTTCCAGAAGGACGACACGGTGCTGAAGCACAAGGTGGCGCCGGGAACAATTCCAAGGGTGCTTCGATTCGGGAGGGCCTACGCCGGCATTCTGTCGTTCTTCCTGTGCATCGTGGTCCTGGACGCCGCGGTGGGCGTGGTAAACCCGCTCATCTACCGGCAGCTGATCAACAAGGGGATCCTCGCCGGGAACGCTTCCCTCATCGTCACGCTGGCGCTCTGCGCCGCGGGCGTGTCCTTCCTGGACTCCGCGCTCACGTTCCTCCAGCGCCAGATCGCCTCGCGCGTCGGCCTGGAGATCGTCTTCGACCTTCGGACGCGCGTGTTTGTGCACATCCAGCGGATGTCGCTGGCCTTCTTCACCCGAGCCCGCACGGGGGCCCTCGTGAGCCGCCTCAACAGCGACGTTTCGGGAGTCCGCGATGCGTTTACCGACATCCTCTCGACCGCCGTCGGCAACGTCGTGACGGCCACCCTCGTGCTGGCGGCCATGTTCGCCCTCTCGTGGCGCCTGACCCTCTCCACGCTCATCCTCGTGCCGGTCTTCCTTCTTCCGGCGCGCTATGTAGGCCGGCGCCTGCGCGCCCTCACGAAGGAAAGCTACGACCGGATGGCCGACATGAACAACCTGATGGTGGAGCGGTTCAACGTCGCCGGCGCGATGGTGGCTAAGGTCTTTGGCCGGCCCGAGGAGGAGAAGGCCATCTTCGAGGGCCAGGCGCGCCGCGTGCGCGACATCGGCATGACCGTGTCGATCTATGCGCGTATCCTCTTCATTGGGCTCGGCCTGGTGGCGTCCTTGGCCGTTGCCGTCGTCTATGGGTGGGGCGGGGTGCAGGTGGTGCGCCACGCCCTGGACCTCGGCACGGTGGTCGCGCTGATCTCGTACCTCATCCGCCTCTACGGGCCCCTGACGGCCCTCTCCAACCTGCAGGTCGACGTCATGACCACGCTCGTCTCCTTCGAGCGGGTGTTCGAGGTCCTGGACCTGGAGCCGACCGTCACCGAGAGGCCCGGGGCGCGGTCGATTCCACCCGGGCCTGTCCGGATCGAGTTTGAGCGGGTCAACTTCAGGTACCCGACGGCCAAGGAGGTCTCGTTGGCGTCGCTGGAGTCTGTCGCGGTTCTCAGCAAGCACCCGGAGAAGGAGGTTCTCCACGGGGTCAGCTTTGCAGCCGAGCCGGGTCAGATGATCGCGTTGGTCGGACCGTCCGGCGCCGGCAAGACCACGCTGGCGCAGCTGGCAGCCAGGCTCTACGACGTCCAGACCGGAGCTGTCCGCCTCAACGGAGTCGACCTGAGGGACGCAACGCTGGCGTCGGTTCGCGACACGGTGGGGATGGTGATGCAGGACGCCCACCTGTTCCACGACACGATCCGGGCCAACCTGCTCTACGCGAGGCCGGGAGCCTCCGACGCCCAGCTTGAGGCGGCGCTTCGCGACGCGCAGATCGCCTCCGTGGTCGCCGCGCTTCCCCAGGGGCTCGACACCGTGATTGGCGACCGGGGACATCGGCTATCGGGCGGGGAAAAGCAGCGGGTCGCCATCGCGCGCCTTCTTCTGAAGGCGCCGGCCCTCGTCATCCTGGACGAGGCCACGGCCCATCTCGACTCCGAATCCGAACGCGCGATCCAGGAGGCCTTCCGCTCCGCTTTGAAGGGTAGGACATCGCTCGTCATCGCCCACCGCCTGTCGACGGTGCAAAACGCCGACCAGATCCTCGTCCTCGACCAAGGCCGGATCGTGGAGCACGGGCGGCACGAGGAGCTGCTCAATTGCGGAAGGCTCTACGCGCAGCTCTACCACACCCAGTTCGCGTCCAAGGCGAAGGCCCCGTAGCCTCCATCCGCAGCGGCCGAAGGCCATCCCTTGTTGCGCCCCGAAGACGAGGAGGACGGGCGATCTCAAAAGGGTGCTTGACGCCAACGGGGGCCGTATATAACCATATGGTTAAATACCCCATCGGTTAAACGCGAATGCCCCCCGACTCCCTCAGCGCCACGTTTGCCGCCCTCGCCGATCCCACCCGAAGGGCGATCCTGGCCAGGCTTTCCCATGGCGAATACTCGGTGAAGGAGCTTGCACGGCCCTTCCACATGAGCCTTCCGGCCGTCTCCAAGCACCTCAAGGTCCTCGAGCGCAGCCGGCTGATCGCCCGAGGCAGGCGGGCCCAGTGGCGCCCGTGCCGGCTGCAGGCCGAGCCCCTTAAGGACGCCGCCGAATGGGTGGGGGGCTACCGGCGCTTCTGGGAGGAGAGCTTCGATCGCCTCGACGAGTACCTAAAGCAGATCAACAATAAGGAGAGCAAACATGCCCGCCAAGAATGACGCCTCGACGGCCCCCGACGACCGGAAGATCATCATTTCCCGCGACCTCGACGCGCCCCAGCAGATGGTCTGGAAGGCGATGACCGATCCCGCGCAGGTCGTCCACTGGTGGGGGCCCAAGGGCTTCACCACCACGATCGCGGAGATGGAGGTGCGGCCCGGAGGCGTGTGGAGGCATGTCATGCACGGACCGGACGGCACGGACTATCCCAATCACAGCGTCTTCATTGAGGTCGCCGCGCCCGAGAGGCTCGTTTTTGAGCACGGGGGTGGTGCGAAGGGAAAGCAAGGCGTCCAGTTTGTGGCAACGTGGACCTTTGAGGCGCTCGGAAGCGCGAAAACACGGGTGACCATCTGCATGGTCTTCCCCACGGCAGCGGACCGCGACCGGGTGGCCAGAGACTACGGCGCGGTCGAGGGCGGCAAGCAGACGCTTGAACGGCTGTCAGAGCGGCTGACGGGCGCGTCCTCCGTGCCGCGGGATTTCGTCATCGAGCGGATCTTCGACG
>CAYNLL010000201.1:0-5149 GCA_964398015.1 uncultured Opitutaceae bacterium
CCGATGACCAGCCACGCGAAGAAGGCCATCCAGGTCATCAATTCCAGGCCCATCATGAGCACAATGCAGAAGATGACGCTGAGAACGGGAAAGAGCGGGCCGAGCGGGGTGCGGAAGCTGCGCGGGCGGTCCGGCTCGCGATAGCGCAGGATGAGCACGGCGATGGCCACCAGGACGAAGGCAAAGAGGGTGCCGATATTGGAAAGGTCCGCCGCGTCGCCTATGTCCACGAGGCCGGCCGGTATGCCGACGGCGGCGCCGGCGATCCAGGTGGACCAGTGCGGCGTCTTGTACTTGGGGTGAACCGCCGAGAACAGCTTCGGGAGCAGCCCGTCCCTCGACATGGCGAACCAGATCCGGGCCTGCCCGTATTGAAAGACCAGGAGGGACGAGAGCATGCCCGTGAGCGCGCCGATGATGATCACGGACTGGTAGACCGGCCGCGCGCCCAACGCCTTCAGCGCGTAGGCCACGGGCGCGTCGGCCGCCTCCCCCGTGGCGAAGGTGGTGTACTTCATCATGCCCAGTAGGACGATCGCCACGCCCACGTAGAGGACGGCGCACACGGCGAGCGAGACGATGATGCCGAACGGGATGTCCTTCTGCGGATTCCTCGACTCCTCCGAGGCGGTCGATACCGAGTCAAATCCGATGTACGTGAAGAAGATGATGGCGCCTCCCGTGACCACGCCCGAGAAGCCCGAGGGTGCGAAGGGGTGCCAGTTCGCAGGGTGGACCAGCATGCCTCCCACGACCATGAAGGTGACGATGGCGAGAATCTTCACCAGCACCATGACGTTGTTCGCCTCGGCGGACTCGCGCACGCCGCGCACGAGCAGGACGGTGAGGATGAACACCACGAGGAATGCGGGCCAATTGAAGAACGCGCCGGTCATGTGCCCCGACTCCCAAACGGGGCTCGACCATCGGTCGGGGATGCTTACGCCGAATGAGGCGAGCTGGGCCTTCAGGTACCCGCTGAAGCTCACCGCAACCGCCACGTTGCTGACGGCGTACTCGAGGATGAGGTCCCATCCGATGATCCATGCGAAGATCTCCCCCAGGGTTGCGTAGGAGTAGGTGTAGGCGCTTCCGGCGATAGGGATCATCGAGGAGAGCTCCGCATAGCACAGCCCGGCGAAGCTGCACACCACAGCCACGAGGATGAAGGAGAGGGCGATCGCCGGTCCCGCCGCGGGCCGTCCGTGCATCAGGACCCCCGCAAGGCTCCCGTGCTGGAGGACATTGACGATGATGTCCAGGACCTGGGCGTGAAGGATGGAGGGCGCCTCGTAATGCTCGCCGGCGGCCGCGGTGCCGGTTAGGACGAAGATACCAGATCCGATGATCGCGCCCACGCCCAGGGCAGCCAGACTCCAGCGGCCGAGCGTCTTCTCAAGGCGTTGCGAGGGAATCTCCGAGTCGGAGATCAGGCGGTCGATCGACTTGCAGGCGAAGATCTGGCGCCCGCGCGTTTCCTCCGGCCGGGTGTCCACGGGCTCAGCGGGCATGAACCGGGGGGGGTGTGCGCGAGGGGAAAGCGCGTCGGGCCACGGCCTCGCGGGCGAAAATCATGCGGGGCTTATTGTGGCTGGCGTTCAAGCAGGCAAGAAAATCCAAGCAGGGCCCCGCTGCGAGCGGCGGGCCGGTGCGCCGCCGCCGCGCTGCCTCAATCGCGCCACTGCCATGAGGTTGTGGGAGGGCCGCTCCGGCCGCCCTGCCGCGGATCCAGGACCTTCGGGCGGCGCCGGCGCTCGGGCATTTCGCTCGGCCGGCCAACGTATAGAGCAACGCCGGTTGACCTCGATGCCGTTTGTGGGCTATCTTCCGTCCATGGGCGACGGAATGACCGATGGCGGGATGGTAGAATGCAGGCGGTAGCCCGCGGCCGACGCCCGGACGCTAAGCCCCGATGAAGCTTAAGGCTCTAATTGCGAGCGTGCTGGCCCTTGCGGCGATAGCCGTACTGGACTACGGGGCCAGCAACGAGCTCATTGTTGACCAGTTTTTCCTCGTGCCGGTGGCCCTCGCGGCCTGGTTTGGCGGGCGAAGATACGCCTGGGCCATGGCCGCAGCCGCCTCGGCCACTTGGATAGGGATCAACTCCCTCAACGGTCACCAGTACCTGCACGAGCACAACCGCTACTGGAACTGGACCCTGGTCTTCGTCCGGCTGCTGATTGCGGGAACCGTCGTGGCCATGCTGCGGGAGGCGCTCGATTCAGCGAAGAGGAGCCTTGCCGAGAAGGAGGGGACGCTGAAGGCCCTGCAGGCGTCGACGGCCGAGATTCGGGCCTACAAGGGCCAGTTCCAGACGATCTGCGCGTGGACGAACCAGATCAAGGACGGGGACGAGTGGATCAGCTTCCCCGAGTTTCTCACCCGCCACCTGCAGACCCAGGTGACGCACGGAATCTCCCCCGATGCCGCCGAGAAGATAAAGGCCGAGCTCAAGCGGGAGCTCGAAGCGGCAAAGAAGTAGCGACAGGCGCGTCACGCCAGCCTGGCCGCCAGCCTGGCCGCCAGCCACGCCGTCGATCGCGCCCACGAGGCCTCAGCGGATTCGCGGTGGTACGCGGTCCTGTCCTCGCAGAAGAAACCATGTCCGGCGTCCGGGTAGACCTCCACCTCATGGGCCTTTCCGAGCTTTTCCATGCGCGCGTGGAGCGCGCCGATGTCCTCCGGGGGAATCCCCCCGTCCTTGGCCCCAAAGACAAAGAGCAGGGGACAGCGAATCGATTCCAGGCGGCCGATCAGCGGGGTGAAGCCGATCCCGTCCCGCGGGCGGACGAGGCCGCCGCCGTAATAGGAGACGGCGGCCGCCAGCGGAAGATTGCAGGCGGCCAGGACGGACGCCCATCCCCCCATGCAGAAACCCCAGCTCGCGATGCGCTCCGGGTCGACGTCGGGCCGCCGGCTTACGTGCTGGAATGCCGCGCTCAGATCCTCCGAGATCCGCTCGTTGGTGAGTTCGCCCAGGAGCGGCCTTATGCGGGGGAAGTCGTCGTAGCCGAACTCCAGGCCCTGGCCCGTGCGGTGGAAGAGCTCTGGCGAGAATGCGGCATAGCCCAGCGAGGCCACGCGCCGGCAGACACGCTTCATGTGGGGGTTCACGCCGAAGGCCTCCTGGAGGACGAGGACGGCAGGCAGCCGGGCTGAGGGGGGGCCGTCGGGAACAAATCCATGCAGGTCCATGGCACCCTCTGATGTCGGGAGCGAGACAGCGAATTCCTTCATGGAGGTGCACTGAACCGCAGAATGCCCGAAAAGCAACGGACACTCCATTGAGGCGCCAGCCGCCCGGCCGAAGCTTTGCGCCGTGGGGAAGGTTTGGGCTGGAGGGCGCCCGTTTGGTCTGGCACGTTCCTGCGCGATGGCTGGTGCCGTTTTCATCAGTTACGCATCCCAGGACACGGATGCCGCGCGAAGCCTCTGCGAAGCGCTGCGCTCGGGCGGAGTCGAGGTCTGGTTTGACCAAGACGGCGGATTGGAGCATGGCGACGCATGGGACGCGAAGATCCGGAGCCAGATCAAGGAGTGCCTGCTGTTCATTCCGATCATTTCCGGCAACACACAGGCGCGGCACGAGGGGTATTTTCGTATCGAATGGGAGCTCGCCGCAGAGCGTGCCATGGGCATCGCGCAGGGCGTGCCGTTCATCTTGCCCGTCGTGATAGATGACACGCGCGAGGCCGACGCGCTGGTGCCCGACCGATTCCGGAAGGTGCAATGGACTCGCTTGAAGGGTGCGGCCATTTCGCCGGAGGTAAGGGCGCGCCTCTTAAAACTTTGGTCGCATCGTGCGGGCGTTGTCTCGCACGAGGCGGCCCGTGCGCACACGATCCACGACCTAGCGGCGCCGTCGGGAATCGGGGCGGCTGGCGGATGGGGCGCGGGAAGATACGCTCTCCTCGCGCTTGCGGTTGCTGTGGCCGGCGCCGGCGGATGGTGGCTGTTTGGTGGACGGGACGCGCCGAAGGCACCGGCGAAGCAGGCGGTTGCCGAGGGAATAGGTGGCTCCGCAGGTCCGGAAGACTCTAGGCTGGCCGAGCCCGAGAAGACTGTGGCGATCCTCGTCTTTGCCGACGCGAGCGCTGCGAAGGATAACCAGTACCTTTCAGAGGGGATTAGCGAGGAGTTGCGCAATGCGCTGGCGAGTGCATCGGGGCTCAAGGTGTCGCCATGGGACTCCGCATTCGCCTTTGAGGGCAAGGAGGTGCCAGTGGCGGACATCGCCAAGCAGATTGGGGTGGCGTATCTCGTTGAGGGCGGCGTCAACGTGAAGGGAAGCGGTGTCACCCTCAAAGGGCAGCTTGTCGAGGCTTCGGGCGGCCGCACGTTGTGGTCCGACCAATTCGACTGCGGAATGAAGGAGCTGCCGGGGGCACCGTACAGGATGGCGTGTGCGATCGCCAAAAGCCTCAACCTCGCCGAACCGAAGCCCGCTGCAAAGGCGGTCCCTGACCCCTCTGCGTACCAGCAGTTTCTAATGGGCCGGGCGCGCGCGGAGCGGGCGAGCATGGCAGAACTCGAGGCGGCTCTGGCCAGCCTGCGCGGAGCGGTCGCCACGGCGCCGACATACGGGGAGGCCTGGGTCGAAATCGCGCTTGCCGACTTGCAGTTGGTCCGCCTCGGCGGTGTGGAGACAGAAGCCGGAATCTCTGAGGCGCGGGCTGCATTGGCCAAGGCGGCGCTCTCGACGTTGACTCCGGAATTCCTTACGGCGCAGGGCTGGCTTCGTTGCACGGGCGACAGGGATTGGAAGGGAGCCTTGGAGGCCTTTCGAGGCGCGCTTGACCTTCGGCCTGGCGACCCTGGCGCCCTGGTCGGCGACGCGGCGATCACGTTTTATATGGGGGAGAGGGACGAGGGCATCGAACTGGCCCGGCGTGCCGCCGAGCTCGATTCTCGGAGTGCATCGGCGAGCCAGAACTTGGCCTCCCTTCTCCTGTTTGCAGGTGAATTAAACCGTGCGGAGCAGGCCGGCCGACGGGCCGTGCAACTCGCGCCGGACAATCCTGGGCACCACGGGATGCTGGCGACGATTTTGGCCGAACAGGGCCGCTTGTTGAAGGCGGATCAGGAGGCTGCGCTTGAAACGAATGACATGGCGCGACGGTCGGCCGTTGGGCTGATCGCCGCCAGCCGT
>CAYNLL010000201.1:5159-6131 GCA_964398015.1 uncultured Opitutaceae bacterium
CCAGCGCAACAAGGCCCTTGCGCAGGCACGCCAGATCGAGGGCATGGCCCAGATCCGCCGCGGGTCGGCGGGCATCTATGTCGCCGCGGCCGAGATCTATGCCGCGCTTGGGGAGAGGAACCTCGCCTTTGATGCGCTCGAGAGGGCATTCACCGCACGCGACCCGTATCTCATCCAGGTACGGATGGATTTTCTTCTGCGCGACCTGCGTGGAGACCCAAGATGGGCGCCGTTCCTGACGAAGGCGGGCCTGGTCGGCGACCAGGTGAAATGAATGCCTAGGGCGGCATAGGATCATCGCCGCGTGAGCGGGCGATACCGGGCGCGATTGGGGCATGAAGTTCTTCGACAGCGCTGCGGCAGGCGGCGATCTCGCGGCTGGACGTATCCATGGATTTCTACGGGAATGGCTTCAAGGAACGCGCGGAGTGTCTCGCGAATGGGTGGCGCTTCTCCCTGCCTCGCAGTCCAGCCCCAAACTCCCTGCAACGCCCCTTATCCTCAACTTCAATGGCTGGCGGCGCCTGGCCCTGTGCTCCGTCGTCCTGTGCGGGTCTGCGGCGGCCCAGGTCTCACCTTTCAGGCGGAGCGCGGAGCCGATCGATCAGGGTGCGGGCCTGCGCCATGTCCGGCCGCATCCTGAGCACGGTCTCGAACTCCTGGATCGCATCCCCGGCCTGCCCGGGAAGGCGCGAAAGCAGGAGGCCGAGCTCGAAATGGGCCTGGTAGTTTCCCGGCTCGAGCGCGATCACCGTCCTTAGCTCGTCGATGGCCTCCGGCTGCCCGCCAGGGTCCTGCGAAAGCAGGAGCGCCAGACTGTAGTGGGCATCGGCGAAATCGGGCACGAGGCGCGCCGCCGTCCGGAACTCCTGTATCGCGTCGGCGGCGTGTCCGGGGGTCTTCGCCAGCGCGAGGCCCAGGTTGAAGTGCGCGTCCGCGAAGTCGGGTTTGAGGGATACGGCCTCCCGGAAC
>CAYNLL010000202.1:0-6077 GCA_964398015.1 uncultured Opitutaceae bacterium
CATCTCGTGGTAGGGCCTCCAGAGGACCGGGACGTGCGCGTCCTGGAGCTGCTTGAGGAAGACCGCGATCTCGTCGACCTGCGCGCACCACTTCAGGTAGAGGGGCGTCCCCGGCGTCAGCACCCCCTTGAACTGCTCGTCCAGGAGCCTGCCCTGGACGCTCGCGAGCGCGTTCGGGTCGGCGTTGGGCAGCGGCCTGAACGTGATCGGCTCGTCGGCCGTGGGCGGCACGGCGTGCCAGCACAGCGCCACGATCGAGCCCTGCTGGTGCTGGCGGATCGCCTCCTGGACGATGTCCGGCCTCGCCAGGTACGAGTCGGAGTCGCCCGCCTTCGCATGGCCCCAGTCGGAGCCGAAGATGATCGGCGTCTTGCCGATGTACTTGGCCGCAAACTGGGAGTTCCTGCCCTTGGTGTTCGGGTTGTTGTGCTGGCCGGTCATCGTGTACTTCCCCGAGATGTCGTAGAGGAGCTGCAGGAGCGCCCGGGCCTCGGGCGACGCGTCGGGCGTGACCGGAACGGCCGCCGGGCCGTCCGCCCGGAGGGCCGGGAGGCAAAGCGCGGCGAGGAGGAGCGCGGCAAGGGGTGTCCTGAAGGGGTAGGTCATCCCTCAACAGGTATTTCGACCGGACGAACTGTCAACGCGACCGTCCGCCGACAGGGGGTGCGCCCCTGGCAGCGGGCCCCCCTTTCGCGCGCCTCATTGAAGCGCGGCCGCCCGGCTCAGCATCTGGCGGGCGACCTCATTGCCGGGCTGGAGACGGACGACCTCCCGGAGCTGGGCGACGGCCTCCTGGGTCCGGCCCGGGGCCTGGAGCAGCGCGACGGCGAGATTGAACCTCATCGAGGCGTCGCCCGGCCGCAGGCGCACCGCCTCCTCCTCCTGGGCGATCGCGTCCTCAAGCCGGCCGGGGATCGCCGCCAGGACGCAGCCCAGGTTGTTATGCGCCCTGGCATCGCCCGGATTGAGGCGCAGCGCCTCCTCAAACTGGGAGACGGCGTCCCCCAGCCGCCCCGGGACCTTCGCCCAGGCGTTGCCCAGGTTGTCGTGCGCCTCGGCATAGTCGGGCTTGAGGCGCAGCGCCTCCTCATACTGGGCGATCGCGTCGTCGAGCCGCCCGGGCACCTTCGCCCAGGCATTGCCCAGGCCGTCGTGCGCCTCGGGGTAGTCGGGCTTAAGGCGCAGCGCCGCCTCGTACTGGGTGATCGCGTCGTCCGACCTGCCGGGAACCGCGGCGAGGGCGGACCCCAGCCTGTAATGGGCCTCCGCGTTGCCCGGATCGGCTCGCAGGGCCGCCTCAAAGGCCGCGACCGCCTCCGCCAGCCTGCCGGGGATCGCGGCGAGGGCGCAGCCCAGGTTGTAGCTGGCCTTGGGATAGTCGGGCCTCAGCCGCAGCGCGTCCTCGAACTGGGCCACCGCGTCCTCCTGCCGGCCGGGGAGCGTCGCCAGGGCGCAGCCCAGGTTGTTGTGCGCCTCGGCGTTGTCCGGCTCCACGCGGAGCGCCTCCTCATAGTGCGCGATCGCCTCGTTGAGCCGTCCAGGGAGCGTCGCCAGGACACAGCCGAGATTGTTGTGCGCCTCGGCGTAGTCGGGCCTGAGGCGCAGCGCCTCGTCGAACTGGGCGATCGCGTCCTCCTGCCGCCCGGGCGTCTTCGACCACAGGTTGCCCAGGTTGTTGTGCGCCATCCAGCTGCCGGGATTGCGCTCGAGCGTGGCAAGGTAGAGCGCCTCGTCGTCGTGGAACATCGCGCAGTGCGACCACGAGAGCGCGCCGAGCAGCGCGGCGAGCGCGGCCGCCATCGCCGCTCCCAGCCCGCGCGCGTGCGGCGCCGTGCGGCGCCACGCTTCCGAGAGGCCGGCGGCGGCGAGGGCGCACAGGCCGGCGTCGGGAAGGTACTGCCAATGGTCCCAGACCCAGGAATAGCGCGCGCCGTAGAGGTTCACAAACCCGAGCACCGGGAAGAGCGAGCCCACGAAGAAGAGGTAGGCCGCGAGCGGGCCGCGGCTGCGCCCCCGCTGCACCCAGAGTGCGGCGCCGGCCGCGAGCGCGGCGAGCGGGAAGAGCCACTGCCCGCCGTCCGCGGCGTCCACCGTCCAGCGCGGATAGATGAAGTTGAGACCGCGCGGCCAGGCGAACTTGCCGAGGTAGAACCAGACGTCACGGCCGGCGACGAGGAGGCGCGCGGCGGGCGAAAGCCGGAACTCCGAGCCCTGCGCACCTATGTAGGCCTGCTCGACCCAGCTGCTGAACAGCCCCGCAGCCGCCCCCGCGGCGAACCAGGGGACGAGAGGCAGCACGTCGCGGCGCCAGCCAAGCCTCCCTCGCCTCCACCAGAGGGCGACGAGCAGGGCCGCCGGCAGCGTCGCCGTGACCGTCTTGCACCCGAGCGACAGGGCAAAGAGAGCCAGCGCCGCGGCGTAGTCCCGGGGCCGCCGCGTCCCGTCGAACCGCAGGTAGAGCAGCGCCGCGGCGAGGTAGAAGGCGAGGGAAAGGGTGTTCTTCTGCTCGGTGATCCAGGCGACGGACTCGACGTGCGCGGGATGCAGGGCGAAGAGCAGCGCGGCGAGCCCCGCGACGCGGGCGGAATCCTTGGGCGCCGGCGGCGCCGGGCCGATGGAGAGGAGGCGGAGAAGGACCCATCCCAGCAGCACCGACGAGCCGGCGTGCAGCAGCAGGGTGGCGGCGTGGTAGCCGAGCGGGTGGTCCCCCCAGAGGCGGTGCTCGATCCAGAACGCGGTGTGCAGGAGCGGGTAATACTGCTGGGTGGCGCCGATGTCGGTCCATATGCGGGCCAGCCCTCCCGCCGTGCGCAGGGCGGGTGCGGTCACGTAGTCGCTGTCGTTCCAGATGAAGCCGCCGAAGAGCGCCGGAAGGTAGGCGAGGAGGGTCGCGCAGAGGACCCACGCCCACGGCCAGGCGGCCCGGAAGGGTGCCGAGTTGGGGTCTGCCGGTCCGGAGTGAGGTGGCTTCAACATCGAGGAGACCAGCAAATACCGGAGCGCCCCGCAACCGCCCAGTCGGCCGCCGCAACGCCGCCCGCGTCAGGGCTCCACGACCACGCGGCGGGCCTCGTCGACGTAGGGATACGGGTCCTTCGCCGAGGGATCAAAGCGGACAAACCGCAGGGCGATCTCGTGCGTGCCCGCCCCGGCCAATGTCGCCCGGCAGGACACGCTCCAGCTCCGTCGCTCGTCCTCGCCCGCGGGCAGCCGGGTGATGAGCGCACGGGCCGTCTGGTCGGTGATGTCGATGAAGTCCAGCCTGGCCGCGGGATCGTAGGCCCCGAGGCTGATCGTGAAGGGAACGCCGGCCCTGACCGAGGGCGGCATCCCTACCGAGGTGAGGACGCCCGATCCGCCGATCTTGAAGGCGACCTCGCGGGTGGCGGCGCCCGCGGCGTTCGTCGCGGTGATGCGCGCGGCGTACGCCCCGGGCCGGTCGATCCGCCCGCAGAGCCTTCCCGTCGCGGCGTCGAGCTCCACGCCGCCGGGCAGGCCCTCCGCCGTGTACCTGACGGGACTGTACGCCGCGCTGATCCTGTACGAGAACGCGACCCCAGGGGGCCGAAGGACGGCCGGCGCGTGGACGAAGACGGGCGCCGCCGGCGGCGTCGCCGCGATCGCCTCGAGGCGGGACGCCGGGGCCGCGAGCATCGCCCTCAGGGTGACGGCGGACGTCCCTGCGAAGGGGTCCAGCCCCGGCCTCTCATACACCCTGTACGGGATCCCGGAGACGGTCACCTCGGCGAGAGGGGTCATGTGGTCCTCGCACCACGAGGAGGTCGCGGGGAGCAGCCTGCCGAGCTGCCGGTCAAACGGCCACGCCGTCCCGGGCGCCGCGGCGAGAAAGACGAAGTCGCTCTCCCGGAGCCGCTCCTCGACGACCGCCGGGGTGGTCTCGAACAGTCCCGTCGGGAGGGTCTGCTCGAGGCCGATCCAGCGGTGATGCCTTTCGTAGGCGAGCACATTGAGGACATCCGGGCCGAGCGCATCGCTGATCTGCGTCACGGCGAGGCGGGGCCGCTTCAGCCCGCACTCCTCGGCCCGGTAGCAGACATAGTCGGCCAGGGCGTTCACCGTACGGCCGTCCGCCGCCACGGTCCCGGTTGGCCGGAGGTGCGCGACCCGGCCGAGGAAAAGGAGCATGCCGCCCGCGGCCGCGGCCGCGCCGGCGATCCGGACCGGCCCCGGCCTGAGCCGCCGCGCCAGGGAAAGGCAGGACAGCAGCAGCAGCCAGAGCGCCGGGACAATCAGGATGCTCACAGGCTCGGAGGCCTTCACGGGAAGGAGGCACAGGACGGCCGCCGGGACGAGCAGGGAAACCAGCGCGACGACCCAAGGCGCGCCCAGCGCGGGGCCGCGGTCGTCCCGGCCCTCCGCGCGCAGCAGGGGAAACCGGCGCAGCAGGATCAGGACAACAAGCGCCGCGAGGCCGAGCGCCAGGGCCCCGAGGCCGATCTTCATGCGGACCAGGTCCGAGACGACAAACTGGACGGACTGGGTCGCGTTCATGTGGGAGTCCCGGAGCGCGCGCTCCGGGCCGGCGACGTGCCCCGTCCAGTAATAGGTGCGGATCGCCTCCCTCTTGAGCCAGAGGAACGGCCCCGCCACGGCGAAGGCCGCAAGCGCCGCCAGGCCCAGCCTGGCGCAGCCCGGCCGCCGCCCGGGACTGATCGCCATCGCCACGAGCAGCACGAGGAAGACGGGGAGGAGATAGGCCGCCGTCAGCGTCCGGGTCAAAGGGACCGTCGCCACCGCGAGGCCCAGCACGAGCGCCCACCGGGTCGAGCGCAGCGCGTCTCCGGCGACCGCCACGGCCAGCGCAAGGCCGTAGGCGCAGGCCGCCATCCAATCCAGGCGGAAATCCGTCGCCGAGCCGGGCCCGCCCGACCAGGGGCAGAGGAGCGCGACCAGCACGCCGACCGAGATCCAGGCGACGCCCTTCCTTGAGGAGAGTTTCCAGACCGCCGCGAACGTAGCGGCCTGCAGGGCCAGGAAGGCCAGCAGATTGATCGACAGCGCCGCCGCCCGCGAGGGCCCGAAGACCGAAAACGCGAGGAGCGCCCACAGCGGGTGGAGCGACCCCTGGGGCGAGTCGTTCACAAGGGCGCGCCCCGCCGCGGCCAGAAACCCGTGATCCAGGCGGTATTCATAGGCGAGGTAGCCCTCCCGGAGGTACTGGACCTGGTCGAGCCATCGCGGGTAGATCCACGCCTGCCTTGGAACGACCAGGATTTCGAAAAGGGCAGACTCAAGCGCGAAGAACCCGATCAAGGCAGCGACCTGGAACGGGATCCGACGCCAAAGGGTAATGCCCGCCTTCCGAAGAAGGCGTGGGGTATGGGGCATGCCACCCAGCTAAGACAAGGGACGCGTCCAGCACAAGAGGCCCGTCGCCCGGAACCGCACCGGGGAGAACGCGCCCATTGGCGACGGCAAGGGGAGGGTCGATCGGCCGCAAATACCCGTCAAGAGGGGCAACGGGATGCTCCCCTCCGGGCATTCCGGCGATTCCGCGCTCAGCGCACGGGTGCGTCCTTTGCGGGGGATGCGCTGGATCCAGAAACAGAAAGGCGCCCGGATTGCTCCGGGCGCCTCTCAAGAGCTACTCTCTATTGATAGCAGGAAGGAATCGGCCTTTAGGCCATGAACCTCCGGCGGACGGCACCGAGGCCAGCCAAGGCGAGGCCGAGAAGGCCGACCGTGGAGGCGGCATCCGGAACGTTTTCACCGACCGAGCCGCCAGCGCCCTCCGGCGTGCCGGAGATCACGTAGTCATACGTCAGGTCCACGGATTGGCCTGCGCCCAGGGAACCGAGGGACCAATCCATGTTGATCGTGTAGTCGCCGTAGTCGGCACCGGGGCCGGCAAATCCGTCGGGGGTGCCGGTACCATTGTCATAGCCGAAGCCACCCGGACCGCTGGAGGTACCGTAGGTCGTGATGTTGGGGTTCTGGTCCCAGCCGTCATCCCAAGCCGTGTCATTGACCCACGTTCCTGTCGGTGCGATCGAGGAGGTGTTGGCGATGCCGATCGTCCACCCGCTGGCCAGACCATAGGCATAGATATAATTGGG
>CAYNLL010000203.1:0-6055 GCA_964398015.1 uncultured Opitutaceae bacterium
TCGGTCACCCAGACGCGATCCGGCCGCGTAGGCGGCGGGATCGCGGCCATCCTGTCCCCTTAAAATCATACCCCCTTTTTCTAAGGCGCCGATTAAACAGAATTGATGTCGCTGTCGAAAAACAGTCGATCCCTCGCATAAACGAGATCAATGTCTTCTGGGCGAAGTGATCTACCTTAATTATCAACGACCTATACGAACCGCAAAAACAGGATTAATGCCTTCGACCATAGGGGCTGATAGGAGGCATTGATGCCGGGGCTGGCATTGGCGGCGCGCGGGGGCGAGGCGCCGGCGCCTTCCGCCGAAGGCGCGCCGGGGAGCCGTGCCGCAGCGGCCCGGCGATCGGCCCGGTTTCCCTCCCGGTCGCCGAGCGGAGGCAGCCCGCCCCCTGCGCTGCCGACTCGCGAGGCGGCCCGCGTCGCGGGCGCCACCCCATGTCCCGACGGGGCGGCGAGGAGTTTGTCCTTGAGCTTTCCGTCCCGCCGCGTGCGGATTGGTCCCGCACCCACCGGCTCGGCCCGCGTGCTTCAGGCCTAACGTCAAAAAACCTCGAAACCCCCGAAGGTGAAAACCGCCCGACTCAACCGGCTCTTCAACCCGCAAACCCGCCGCTGCTTTGACGTCGCCATCGACCACGGCTTCTTCAACGAGGGAACGTTCCTCGCAGGGATCGAGGACCTGTCCAAGGCCGTCGAGACCCTCGTCGAGGCGGGCCCGGACGCGATTCAGCTCACGATAGGCCAGGCCCCCGTCCTGCAGCGGATCGCGCGCCGCCCGAAGCCCGCCCTGGTCCTGCGCACGGACGTCGCCAACGTCTATGGCACCGCGCTCCCCCGCACGCTCTTCTCCCGCATCCTCGAGGACGCCGTGCTCCAGGCCGTCCGCGTCGACGCGGCGTGCGTCGTCGTGAATTTATTCCGGATCCCCGAGCAGCCCGAGGTCGCCGATCAGTGCATCCAGAACATCCTTAGGCTGAAGCCCCAGTGCGACCACTTCGGGATGCCGCTCATGATCGAGCCGCTGGTCTTCCGCCCCAACGCCTCCGCAGGCGGCTACAGCGTCGACGGCGACCCGGCGAAGATCATCCCGCTCGTGCGCCAGGCCGTCGAGCTCGGCGCCGACATCATCAAGGCGGATCCGACCGACGACGTGTCCATCTACCACCGCGTCGTCGAGACCGCCGGGGCCGTTCCGGTCCTCGTCCGCGGGGGCGGACGCGCCTCGGAGACGGAGATCCTCGAGCGCACCGCGGCGCTGATGGCCCAGGGGGCGTCGGGAATCGTCTACGGGCGAAACATCATCCAGCATCCCCACCCGGCGAGGATGACGCGGGCGCTCATGGCCGTCGTCCACGACGGCGCGACTCCGGCCGCCGCCGCGGCGCTCCTCGCATGATCGCCGGTGCGGAAAGGCCGGCGCCGGTCCGCGTCGGTGTCATCGGGGCGGGGCTCATGGGCCGTGAGGTCGCGAGCGCCTTTGGCCGCTGGTTCGCCCTCCTCGACGCGCCGGTCCGCCCGGAGCTCACCGCTGTCTGCGACGTGAACCCGAGGGCCCTCGAGTGGTTCCGCCAGGTCCCGACGGTCATCCACCTCGACAGCGACCACCGCGCGATGCTGGCGCGGCCGGAACTGGACGTTGTGTATGTCGCCCTCCCGCACGACCTGCACGAGGCGGTGTACCTGGACGTGCTGCGCGCGGGAAAGGACCTCTTCGCCGAGAAGCCGTTCGGGATCGACCTGGCCGCCGCGCGCCGCGTTCGCGACGAGGCTGCCCGCCTTGGCCGATTCGTGCGCGTCTCCTCGGAATTTCCCTTCCTGCCGGGGGCTCAGCGCGTCTACAAGCTCGCGAAGTCGGGCCAGCTCGGCCGCATCATCGAGACCCGGGCGGCGTTCCTGCACTCGAGCGACCTGGACCCGGCGAAGCCGGTCAACTGGAAGCGCCAGGTCGCGCATTGCGGCGCTGCAGGCGTCATGAACGACCTCGGGCTCCACGTCGCGCACATTCCCCTGCGCCTGGGCTGGAGGCCGAGGAGCGTGCACGCGACCCTCCAGAAGATCTACACCTCCCGCCCCGACGGGAGGGGCGGCACCGCCCCCTGCGACACGTGGGACAACGCGGCGCTGCACACGACGGTCGATATCGGGGGCGAGCCGGTGCCCATGTCGCTTGAGATGAAGCGAATGGCACCCGCGGAGGCCAACACGTGGTTGCTGGAGGTGATCGGCACAGACCGGGGCGCCCGATACTCGACAAAGGAACCCAAGACGCTCTGGACGTACTCCCGCGGCGCCGAGCAGACATGGACGAAGGTCGACCTGGGCTTCGACACGCCGTTCAAGACCATCACCGGCGCCATCTTCGAGCCCGGCTTCCCCGACATCCTCATGCAGATGTGGGCCGCCTTCCTCGCCGAGCGTGCTGGGCTGCTCGGCGAGCGGTTCGCCTGCGCGACGCCCGACGAGGCGGTGGCCCAGCACGAGCTCTGGACGGCGGCGCTGGACAGCCAGGAACGCCAGGCGGTGGTCACCCTCTGAGCCCCGCGATCCCCTCAATGCGCTCGGGCCTCCTCGCAGCCGGAAACTGGATCCGCGACCACGTGAAGACGGTCGACTCATGGCCCGCCGAGGACGGCCTGGCCAACATCCTAGGCCAGCGCGATGGCAACGGCGGCGGGCCGTACAACCTCCTTAAGGACCTCTCGAGGCTGAAAGCCCCCTTCCCGCTGGCCGGCCTCGGGCTCGTCGGGGACGATGCGGACGGCAATGCGATCCTTGCCGACTGCGCGGCGTGCGGAATCGACGCCTCGCGGCTGCGCGCCGTCGCCGGCGCGCGCACGAGCTACACCGACGTGATGACCGTGCGCAGCACCGCCCGCCGCACGTTCTTTCACGACCGGGGGGCGAACGCCTTGCTCGGCCCCGAGCACTTCGAGTTCGCAGGCTCTGGCGCCCGTGTCTTCTACCTGGGCTACTTGCTCCTCCTGGACGGCCTCGACGCGACGGGGCCGGACGGCGCGCCGGCCGCCCTCGACGTGCTGCGCCGGGCGTCCGGCGCGGGGTTCGTGACCACCGTCGACTGCGTGAGCGCCGCCAGCGATCGGTTCCGCGCCACAGTCATGCCGATCCTCCCGGAGGTCGACGTCCTCTTCGTGAACGACTTCGAGGCGGAGCAGGTGACGGGGCTCCTTCTCGGCCGCGGCTCGGCGCTCAACAGGCGCGCGGTCGAGGCGGCGGCCAGGGCCCTCATCGGCTTCGGCGTTCGTCGCTGGGTGGTCGTCCACTTCCCTGAGGGCGCGTGCGCCTGTCCGCGCTCGGGCGAGGTGGTCTGGCAGGCCGCGGTGCGCGTCCCACCCAAGCTGATCGCGGGACCCGTGGGGGCGGGCGACGCCCTCGCCGCAGGCGTCCTCCTCGGCGTCCACGAGGACTGGCCGATGGCCCGTTCCCTGGAGCTGGGCGTGTGCTGCGCCGCGGTGTCGCTCCTCCAGCCGACGTGCTCGGACGCCGTCCTGCCGATGGCCGAGTGCCTCGCGTTCGGCCGCGCGCACGGGTTCGGTCCCGTGGATTGACCCCCCGCTAGGGGACGACCGGAATGACGAGCGCCGATGGACGCGTCGCGTCGTGGTAGACCACGTTCGTCGCCGCGACTCGAGGACCCGCGGCCTCCGGGCTCGCCCCGGTGTTCGGGTTGCGGTCGAAGCGCGGGAAATTGCTGCTGGCGACCTCGACGCGAAGGCTGTGGCCGGCGAGGAACACGTTCGACGTGGACCACAGGTCGATCGTCAGCCGGTACGTCTCGCCGGGCTTCATGAGCTCGGCCCTCTCCATGGAGCCGCGGTAGCGCGCGCGCAGGATGCCGTCCGTGAGGTTGATGGCGGTCCCGTCCGGCGCTACGTCGACGAGCTTGCCCGTAAAGTCGGTGTCGAGGGCGGAGGAGCTGACATAGAGTTCTAGGCTCACCGGGCCGGTCACCTCGGTGTCCTCCTTGAAGGGAGCCGCCGTGTAGACCAGGACGTCGCCCCGCGCCTCGACCGTCCGCTGGTCGAGCGGCCCGGCCGGGTAGCCGGCGGGGTCGCCAAGGATGCCGCCGCCGTGGGTCGGGACCGGGTCGTCGGGGTTGTACACGTACCGGTCCGCCTGCTCGTCCCCGGGGGCCTCGGCGCCCAGCCTGCCGTCGCCGGAGAGGGAGTTCGCTCGGCCCGCCGAGTGAAGGTAGAATCGCGTGGGTCGCGCCCTTGCAAGCGGCCAGTCCTCCTCGTCCCTCCAGACATTCCTGCCCATGACGAAGATCCTGACCGGCTTCTCGCGGTCGACGCCGTTGTCGACCCCCTTCATCAGGTGGTCGTACCAGCGGTACCCGTACCCCTCGAGGTCCATGACCGCGTCCGCCCCGAAGTCCACCTGGCCTATTTTCCTGCCGAATCCGGAGTGGCCTCCCGGGATGATGATCAGGCGCTGGCCGCTGCGTGCCGCCTGCGTCGCGGCGTGGCGCCTGAGGCCCATGTAGTTCCTGATGGAACCGTCCTGGAAGATGTCATACCACGCGGCGACGATCACCATCGGCACCGCGACCTGGGAGAAATGCTCCTCGATCGACCACTGCTTCCAGTAGTCGTCGTAGGTCGGGTGGGCTATCCAATCGAAGTAGTAGTCGGCGACCCCCTTCGCCGTTCCCGGGTCGATCACGGGGTAGTCCGCGGGGGCCTTCATGTAGTCCCAATGCGACGCCAGCGCGGACCCGCCCGTGCGGCGCGACAGCACGTTGACCGCGAGCGCGGAACTCCATGCCTGCGAAAGCAGCTGCATGAAGGCCCCGCCCTGGTAGGCCCAGTGCTCGTGGTAATTCGAGCCGGTGATCGTGGGGAAAATCCCCACGAGGTGGGGCGGAGCGGCGACGGCGGCCAGCATCTGCGTGGCCCCCACGTAGGAGCCGCCGATCATCCCCACCTTGCCGTCGCTGTACGGCAGCCCGGCGCACCACTCCACGCTGTCGTAGCCGTCCGCCCCCTCGTACTTGAACGGGTACCATTCGCCCTCGGATGCGTCGCGGCCCCGGACGTCCTCGAGGACGACCACGTAGCCGCGTGCCGCCCCCCTCAACCCCGTGTCGATGTTGGAGTACTTGTTGTAGGGCGTGCGCTCGAGCAGCACGGGGAACTTCCCCGGCGCGTCCGGCCGGTAGACGTCGGCGCGCAGGGTCACCCCGTCGCGCATCACGACGGCGACGTTGTTCTCGAACTTGACCGCATAGGGGGCCGTGTCCGCGCGGACCGCGGCGGCAAACGCAAGCGCCGCAGCGCATGCGCGGGTCCAGGTACGCCTTGGCGTCATGGCTGCGCCCTCAGGGCCGGTTGCCCCCGAGGGACACCCTGTCCCCGGCGCCGTTCTCAATCCGGTTCCCGTTCATGAGGTTTCCGTGGACGATCGCGTCCGATACCCCGGGTCCCACGCGCAGCCCCGTCCCCGGCCCGGCGCCCTTCACGACGCCGGGGTAGATCGAGAACGAGTTGTCGTGGATGTCCGCCTGGCCCCCGAGGAGCTCGACCATGGGCCCGTGCAGCTCCCAGGGCACCAGGCGCGAGTCCGAGAGCGACACCAGGCCGGGATTCTCCCACTTCACGATCCTGTAGAGCTCGCCCCAGAAGCTCCCCCCTCGCACGTAGATGACCACCGAGGTGGGTTCGGCCACGTCGCGCCCGTTGAGCTGGCGCACCTGGACGGCGCCCTGCTGCGCGCTGCGGCCCCAGATTGCGATGTGGTCCCTTCCCCGGTCATCGTTCGCGATCGCCAGATTCGATATGGACACGCCCGGCTGCTGCGTGGCGCTGGCAAGGATGCCGACATCGACGCCGTCGAAGTCGACGTCGCTCATCTGGCCGTTCGTCGCCCCGTCCTTGGAGGC
Source organism: uncultured Opitutaceae bacterium (assembly GCA_964398015.1). GTDB lineage: Bacteria > Verrucomicrobiota > Verrucomicrobiia > Opitutales > Opitutaceae > Palsa-1447. The sequence goes on from CAYNLL010000203.1 coordinate 5,902, forward strand.
CGAGAGCTCCATGCCGACCCTGTACCCCCAGCTGAAGATGTTTTCCACGACCTCCCAGTCGGCGCGCTGGAAGATGAATGACGTCGCATGGGCCTCGGTGAAGTCGAGCACCCTCTTGTCCTGCGACCAGAAGGGCCAGAAGTGGACGTCGTGG
>CAYNLL010000204.1:0-6037 GCA_964398015.1 uncultured Opitutaceae bacterium
CTGGCCACCGTCCCGTGCCGGGCGCTGTCGCCCGATGGGCGGCAGCTCCTGGGCCTGAACCCGGGCTGGCGCTTCCTCGCCGGGGACGAGCCGCGCGCCGCCGAAACCGGCTTCGACGACGCATCCTGGGAGGCCGTTGACCTGCCGCACACGTGGAACGGCCTCGATGGCGAGGACGGCGGCAACAACTATCGACGGGGGCCGGGGTGGTACAGGAGGCACCTGGAGGTGGACGCCTCGCTTGCGGGCCGGAGGCTCTACCTGCAGTTCGATGGTGCGAGCCTGATGGCGGACGTGTACGTGAACGGTTCACATCTCGGGACGCACCGCGGGGGATTCGCGCGTTTCAGGATGGACGCGACGGGGCTACTGAGGCCGGGGGCCGACAATGTGATCGCCGTGCGGGTGGACAACGGCCGCGTCGGGATCCCGCCGACCTCGGCCGACTTCACCTTCTTCGGCGGGCTCTACCGCGGCGTCTCCCTGCTGGCGACCAGTCCGGTCCAGATCTCGACGATGGACCACGGCTCGCCCGGCGTCTTCATCGAACAGGGCAAGGTGACCCAGGATTCGGCCTCGGTCGTCGTGCGGGCGGAGATCGAGAACCACGACGCTGTGCCGCGCGACGTCGACGTGGAGGTTTCGGTGAGGGACGAGGCCCCGCGGGCCGCTCAGCCCTCCATGGATTTCCCGTTCAGGGTGCGTCTCGATCCGGGCGCGTCGACCGAGGTGGCGAAGGCAATCACGATCGCGCACCCGCGACTCTGGAACGCCCGAGCCGACCCCCACCTCTACACCGTGCGCGTCGAGCTCCGCCCGGTGGCGCCAAACGGGGCCAAGGGCGGGGTCTCGGACGCCGTGGAGCAGCCCCTGGGTCTGCGCGCCTACACCGTGGATCCCGACAGGGGCTTCATCCTCAACGGGAGCTACCTCAACCTTTACGGCTTCAACAGGCACCAGGACTGGCCGGACCGGGGCTGGGCCATCACGGACGGGGAGGAGGCCGAGGACTTCGATATCATGGCGGAGACGGGCGCAACGGCCGTGCGCGTGTCGCACTACCAGCAATCCGATTCCTGGTATTCCCGGTGCGACCGAGCGGGCATCGTGGCGTGGGCCGAGATCCCGTTCGTGGGGGAGGCGCTCTCGACACCGGAATTCCTGGACAACGCCAGGCAGCAGCTGCGGGAGCTCATCCGGCAGAACTTCAACCACCCCGCGATCTGCTTTTGGGGCGTCGGCAACGAGACGAGCGGCCCCGCTGCCGACGGGGTGATCGCGGCTCTGGCCGAGGTCGTTCGGGAGGAGGACCCGGGTCGGCTCTCGACCTACGCCTCAGACCACAAGGACGCCGACCCCCGGAATTGGCACACCGACCTGGTGGGGTTCAACAGGTACTTCGGATGGTATCGCGGCGCGCTGGCCGACTTCCCGGCGTGGCTCGACAGGACGAGGGCCGACTATCCCAAGGCCCGCTTTGCAATGAGCGAGTTCGGGGCGGGCGCCAGCATCCGGCAGCACGCGGAGGGCGAGGCCGCCCCCGACGCCAGGGGTCCCTTCCACCCTGAGGAATACCAGGCCTCGTTCCACGAGGCCTACTGGGCCGCGCTAAAGACGAGGCCCTACGTATGGGCCAAGTTCATCTGGTGCCTGCACGATTTCGCATCGGACGGCCGGAACGAGGGCGACCAACCCGGGCGCAACGACAAGGGTCTTGTGACCTACGACCGCAAGGTGCGGAAAGACGCCTTCTATTTCTACAAGGCGAGCTGGAGCCGCGACCCGGTCCTTCATGTCACAAGCGGCCGGTTCGCGCGCAGGACGGACGCCGTCACCGACGTCAAGGTCTACTCGAACGCGCACCAGGTGGAGCTCGAGGTCAACGGCGTGGATCTCGGCCCACGCGCGGATCCGCGCGGCGACAGGGTGTTCATTTGGAGGGGAGTGAGGCTCTCGCCGGGCGAGAACGCCGTCGTGGCAAGGGCGCGATTCGACGGCGTCTCCGCGCAAGACACGTGCACGTGGACCCTTATTGCGCGTTAATTCGCTTCATCAGGCAAAACCTTCTTGCGCGGCCTTGACGGGTCGGTACCGTGGTGTGGTTTTTGCCCAAATCACACCATGGTCTCCGCCAACACCGAACTGGCCTACAACAGTAAGATAGAAGGTGACGTGATCGTCTCCCGAGCGGACGCGGTCATCAACTGGATCCGCAGCAATTCGATGTGGCCCATGCCGATGGGCCTGGCGTGCTGCGCCATTGAGCTGATGGCGGTGGCGGCGAGCCGTTTCGACATCGCGCGGTTTGGCGCAGAGGTCATGCGGTTTTCCCCCAAGCAATCGGACGTGATGATCGTCGCCGGCACGGTGACCTACAAGATGTCGTCGGCGGTGCGCCGGATCTACGACCAGATGGCCGAGCCCAAGTGGGTGATCGCCATGGGGGCGTGCGCCAGCACCGGCGGGATGTACCGGAGCTATGCTGTCCTTCAGGGGGTGGACAGGATCGTCCCGGTGGACGTCTATGTCAGCGGGTGCCCGCCGCGACCGGAGGCGCTGCTTGATGCCCTCATCAAACTGCAGGAGAAGGTGAAGCGGGAGCCGTCCGCGAGCAAACTTTTGTCGGCCTAATGCCCGAAGCCACCGACGCCGTCGCAGCGCTCAAGCGCGGTTGGGCCGGCGTGACAGAACGCGCCAGCCTCGATCTTCCCTCGGTCAACGTGCCCGCGCCGGACCTCGTCGCGGTGCTGGGCGCCCTCAAGGCCGACCACGGCTTCGACATGTTGACCGACATCGCCGGGGTCGACTGGGGCGTCGGGGCGAAGCCGCGCTTCACGGCCGTCTACCATCTCTTCTCGACCTCGAGGCATGACTATATCCGCGTCGCCGCCGACTGCGCCGACAGTTCGGCCCCCGAGCTCCCGAGCGCAACCGGTCTTTGGCCCGGCGCCGACTGGCACGAGCGCGAGGCGTTCGACATGTTCGGGATCCGGTTCGCGGGCCATCCCGACCTGCGCCGCATCCTCATGTGGGACGGCTACCCGCACTACCCCCTGCGCAAGGATTTCCCTCTCGCGGGAATCGAGACCGAGCTGCCGGACGCGGAGGTCGTCGCCGAGACCAAGACCGGGGCGATCGCGGCGCCGATGATGGGAGGGCCCTTCGTCGCCCCGGCGGGCCAGATCAACATGACCGAGTCCGAGCCGCGCGCGAAGGACGAGAGCTGGTCGGAGCGCCGTCCAAAACCCGAAGCCTGAAACAGGAGCCCGCGATGCCCGCCGACTACGCATTTCCCGATTCCGCCGCCAAGAACTCCCACGGCGAGTTTGAGACGGAGAGGATGTCCATCTCGATGGGGCCGTCGCACCCGTCGACGCACGGCGTCCTGAGGATCCAGATGGAGCTGGACGGCGAGGTGGTCACCAGGGCGGACCCGGTGATCGGCTACCTTCACCGCGGCGACGAGAAGATCGCTGAGAACATGACGTACAACCAGTTTGTGCCGTACACGGACAGGCTGGACTACCTGGCGCCGCTGGCGAACAACATGGCCTACGCGATCGCGGTCGAGAGGCTTGCCAAGCTCGAGGTCCCCGCGCGCTGCCAGGCGATCAGGGTGATCACGGCGGAGATGGCGCGGATCTCGTCCCACCTCCTGGGGCTTGGGGCCTTCGGCATCGACGTGGGCGCCTGGACGGTCTTCCTCTACTCCTTCGCCGAGCGCGAGAAGCTCTACAAGCTCTTCGAGGAACTGACGGGCGCACGCTTCACGACGAGCTACACGCGAATCGGCGGGGTGGCGCGCGACGTCCCGGAGGGGTGGACCGAGAAAGTGGACGCGTTCTGCGTGCAGTTTCTCCCCCACCTTGAGGAGGTGCTGAGCCTGTTGACGCGCAACAGGATATTCGTGGACCGCACGGCGGGAGTGGGCGTGATCTCGAGGGAGGACGCGATCGCCTACGGGCTCACGGGCCCCAACCTGCGGGCGAGCGGCGTCGCGCTCGACCTGCGCAAGGACAAGCCCTACAGCGGCTACGAGCAGTACGAGTTCGACGTTCCGGTGGGAAGCAAGGGCGACGGCTACGACCGTTACCTGGTGCGCGGGGAGGAGATGCGCCAGTCGGCGCGCATCATCCGCCAGGCCATCGCGAGGTTCCCCGGTGGCAAGTGGTACGCGGAGGACGCAAGGAGGATCGTCGCGCCCCGCAAGGACAAGATCCTCACGTCGATGGAGGAGCTGATCCAGAATTTCATGATCGTCACGGAGGGGCCGCAGATGCCCGCGGGCGAGGTCTACTTCGAGGCCGAGAACCCGAAGGGCGCCCTGGGTTTCTACGTGGTGTCCAAGGGGGGCGGCGTCCCGTGGCGCCTGAAGATCCGCGCCCCGTCGTTCTGCAACCTCTCAATCCTCCCCAAGGTGTGCGTCGGGGCGATGGTGTCGGATGTGGTCTCGATACTCGGTTCGCTCGACTTCGTGATGGGGGAATGCGACCGCTGATGAACCTGAGCCCCGACACGCTCCGCAGGATCGACGAGGTGATCCCCCACTACCCGCAGAAGCGGAGTGCCGCGCTGCCGCTGCTTCACCTGGTCCAGGAGGACCAGGGCCACGTGACCAACGAGGCGATAGAGTGGATCGCGCAGAAGCTGGGGCTGCAGCCGATCAACATCTACGAGCTGGTGACCTTCTACCCCATGTTCCGGCAGAAGGCCATCGGTCGCAGGCACATCAAGGTCTGCCGCACGCTCTCCTGCGCGATCATGGGGGGCTACCGCACCTGCGCCGAATTCCAGAGGCAGTTCAACACGCCCCTCGGCGAGGTCTCGCCGGACGGGGAGGTGACGGTCGAGTTCGTCGAGTGCCTCGCCAGCTGCGGCACCGCCCCGGTGGTCATGATCGACGACGAGCTCCACGAGAAGGTCGACGCCGCCCGCGCGCGCGAGCTTTCGGACAGGATCAGGGCCGAGAGCAGAACCCCCGCGCAGCCCCGCTGAGCACCCCGACGATGCCCGCACCCGAACAATTCAGGCTGATCTTCAGGCACATCGACGAGCCCGGCTATTCGAATGACCTGGCGTGCTACGTGCGAAACGGGGGCTACGAGGTCCTCAGGAAGGCGGTGCTGAGGAAGCCCGAGGAGCTGGTCGACGAGGTGAAGAAGTCGGGCCTGAGGGGACGCGGCGGCGCCGGCTTTCCGTGCGGCGTCAAGTGGACGCTCCTCGACCGCAAGAGCGGCAAGCCCATCTACCTGGTGGTGAACGCGGACGAGTCGGAGCCGGGCACCTTCAAGGACCGCTACATCATCCACCAGGATCCGCACCAGCTGATCGAGGGGATCATGATCACGTGCTTCGCCAACAAGGTGGAGCGGGCCTTCATCTACATCCGCGGGGAGTTCCCGGAGGGCGCGAAGATCCTCGAGAGGGCGATCGCCGAGGCGCGGGGCGCGAACCTTGTCGGGCCGAACATCCTGGGCTCGGGCTACGGCTGCGAGATCTTCGTCCACAGGGGCGCCGGCGCCTACATCTGCGGCGAGGAGACCGGCCTCATCGAGTCGCTTGAGGGCAAGCGCCCGTATCCCCGGATCAAACCCCCGTATTTTCCCGCGGTCCTGGGCCTCTACCAGTGCCCCACGATCGTGAACAACGTCGAGACCCTCTGCCACGTGAAGCACATCGTGGATCGGGGAGGGGACGCCTACGCGAAGATCGGCACGCCGAACAACACCGGCACGCGCATCCTCTGCGTCTCGGGCCACGTGCAGCGCCCCGGCTATTACGAGTTTGAGGTCGGCAAGGTGACGATGGGCCAGCTCCTCAACGAGGTGTGCGGCGGCCCGCTCCCGGGGCGCACCTTCAAGGCGGTCATCCCCGGCGGCTCCTCGGCGAAGGTCCTCCGGTTCGGCGAGCGCTACAAGGGAAAGCGCAAGTCCGGGGCCCAGATGGTGGACTACGACTGGGGTGTCGAGGACATCCCCATGGACTTCGACTCGCTCGCGATGATCGGATCGATGGGGGGCTCCGGCGGCGTGATCGT
>CAYNLL010000205.1:0-1241 GCA_964398015.1 uncultured Opitutaceae bacterium
GATGACAGGGAGGTCGCGGTAGTCCATGAGCAGCTCGCCTCCGCGGTCGGGCTTCGGCAGCACGCCCGCCCACGCCATGAGCTCGCCCGCCGCGCGGGCCGCCACGGTGTCCCAGATCCCCGTCAGGTTCTCGTAAGGCAGGGGGGCCGTGATGAAGGGGTTCTCCCACGAGTCATGGCGCGTCGTCCAGTTACCGACCACGGTCGCGAACTTCCCCACCTGGTGGTTGAAGCGGCCGACGTCCCACGGGGTGAGCCGGAGCACATACTCGTCCGCGCGCACGCGCGGACCGCCCTCCCCGGGGTCAAACCCGTTGTCGGCGCGGACCTGGACGAAGCCGTAAAGCCGCGGCCCGACCTGCGCGTCCATATAGACGCTCAGCCGCGGGTTGAAGAGCCCGCTGCCGTCGGAGTAGATCAGGCCCGTGGAAGGACCCGCCAGGTCGTAGGCCTCCAGGTCGAACGTCCCGCTCACGCTCACGCGCACGGCGTCGTCCCAGCCGCCGAATACGAGGTGCTCTTCGAGCCGGTCGAGGGCCTCGTCCTGGGCCGTGGCGCGCGTCGCCGTCGTCAGGAGGCACACGGCCGCGGCCCCCAGGGCGGCCCGCGCCGCGCACCCCCAGGGGCGAGACGCGGCGCTCATGCGGCCCCCGTTCCCCCGGCGGGGCCCTGGAAGAGCACGAACCTGACCTCGAACTCGGTCCAGCCGGCGTCCGACCGCGTGAGGCGCAGGTCGCCTCCGTGGAGGCGCGCCAGCTCGCGGGCCAGATTGAGGCCGATGCCGTGGCCGGGGACGTTTTCCGCCATGCTCCCGCGGTGGAACCGCTCGAAGATGTGCTCGCGGGCCTGGGGGGCGATCGCGGGGCCCGTGTTGCCGATCGCGACGACGGCCCACTCCGCCTCCTCGCGCGCCGCGATCCGCATGCGGCCGCCGCGGCAGTTGTACTTGCGGGCGTTTTCCAGGAGGTTCTGCAGGATCAGCGAGGCGAAGTGCTTCTCCCCCTTGATCCAGAGCGCCGGCGGGAAGTCGGCCTCCACCTTGAGCCCGAAGGGGTCGGGCAGCGCCCCCAGGTCGTCGACCCACGCCTCGATCAGGGGCGACAGGTCGAGCCTCGAGAACTGGATCTGGAGGCGCCCCGCGTCCATTCTCGAGAGCAGCAGCAGGTCCTCGATCACGCTGGCCAGCCTGAACGTCTGGTGCACGAGCGCGGAGACCTCCTCCCTCGCCTCGGCCGAAAGGGC
>CAYNLL010000205.1:1251-6031 GCA_964398015.1 uncultured Opitutaceae bacterium
GCAACTCCTCAAGGCCCGCGCGCAGCACGGTCACCGGGGTCTTCAGCTGGTGGGAGGCGTCGGCCGAGAACCGGGCGGCCCGCTGGAGCTCCTGGCTCGTCAGCTCGAGCGCGGCCTCGGCGCGGTGGCGCTGCTCGAGGTTCTCGCGGGAGTCCACGGCAAGCCGCTCGACGGGCCTGGAGAGGCTGCCGGAGAGCAGGTGGCTCGCCCCGAGGGCGGCGAGCAGGAGGAACGCGCCTCCGCCTGCGAACTGCCAGAGGAGGAGGCGCTGCCTCTCCAGCGACGGGGACAGCGGGCAAATCGAGACCTCGTAGGCGGGCGGGTAGAGCGAGTCCGGATTCAAGCGCTTGTAGAAGAGGAGGTACGGCGCCCCACCGGCGGACACCTCGGCGCTCCCCTCCCCGCCGTTCGCGGCCACCGCGCGGCCCACCCGTTCGGCGAGCCCGGAGAGCGCGGGCCCCTCGAGCCCGGGCAGGTCGAGCCGCCCTCCCAGCCATATCCCGCTCCTGATCCCGGCGTCGCCCTGCCCCTCGCCGAAGTCCGGCGCCTTGAATCCGACGACGATGGCGGAGATGACGTCTCCGTACTCGCTGGACACGATCGGCATCGCGATCACCTCGTCCACGGCCGGCGCCCCGCGCGCCCCCGCCGCCTCGATGTACCCGGTCTGGCGCCTGTCGGGCAGCCCGGCCAGCACGAGCTGCGCCTCCTCGGCCGGCGCCAGCTCGCCGACGTCCTTCACGTCGGGCGGGGCGATCACGCGTCCCTTCGCGTCGAGAAAGCGGTAGAAGCGCGCGCGCAGCGCGAATTCGCCCGGCTCGCGCGCGGCCTCCGCGCCGGCCATCACGTCGAGCATTTCGTCCCGCGCGCTCGGGTAGAGCAGGTCCAACGCCCCGTCCTCGAGGGCGGCGTGGATGCGCGGCCTGCGCGCGAGCGCCCGGCAGCGCTCGGCCAGCGCGGCGTCGCGCACCTCCTGCGCGGCGTGCAGCGCCTCCAGGCCGCCCTGGAACTCCCGCTGGAACTCGCGCCGGACGCTCGAGGCCACGTAGTGCTGGGCGAACAGGAGTCCCGCGGCGGCGACGGCGGCGGCGACCAGCATCATCGCCACCAGGAGCCTCGTCCGGAAGCTCGAGACGCCGGGTTCCTTGGACTCCGGGTGGGGGGTCACGGGAAGTCGGCGTGGAGCGTCGACCCGTCCTCGAGCGCGACAGGGCGCCCGAGGGTCGTGCGGCTGTCCACCCACGCCCTGAGCGTGAAATGGCCGGCCGGCAGCCCGTCGAGCCGGTAGCGGCCCTGCGGGTCGCTCAGCACGAAGTGCGGCGTGTCCAGCACGAGGATCAGGGCGCGCATGTGCTCGTGGATGTCGCAGCGCAGCGTCACCAGCCCGGGCACGTCGAAGAGCACCGAGGGGATCGGGCGCTCGTCGGAGCGGTAGCGGCCGAGGTCGAAGCGCTTTGCCGGCGAATACGAGAAGATGTTGTGGTAGACGCTGTCCAGGTTGGGGAACTCGACCCGGGTCCCGACGCGCACGGGAAGGATGGCCGGCAGGAAGTTCATGTCCTTCTGCGCCATCTGCGCCGTCGGCAAGGCCGCGGACGGCGGGAAGGCCCCCTCGAGGTAGATCACCGCGACCGGCGGGTACGGCGAGAGGACGCCGTCAAAGGCGACGATCCCGTAGCGCCGGTTCATGACCGGCGCGTGCAGGGGCTTGGGCAGCGCCAACCTTCCCTCGACCGCGGCCTCGGCGAGCGCGGCCGCCGGCAGCGCCGCGAGGGCGAGCAGGGCCGCGGCCCGGATGAGTCCGGTCGGGGTCATTTTTGGGGCCCGATCGTGTAGCCGACGGAGCGCACCGTGTGGATCAGGGTCGACGAGAACCCCGTGTCCACCTTCTTGCGCAGGCGCGTGATGAAGATCTCGACGGTCCTGGTGTCGTACTCGTGGTCCCGCTGCCAGACCCTCTCGCACAGCTCCGTCCTCGAGAACACCCTGCCGGGCTCCTGCATCAGGAGCTGCAGCAGGTCGAACTCGCGCGGCGAGAGCGCCACCGGCCGGCCCGCCCGGCTGACACGCCTGTGGTGCACGTCCATGTGCAGGTCGGCCACGTCGAGGAGGTCGACCGCCGTCGGGGTCGCGCCGCGCCGGCCCAGCGCCTCGATCCTGGCGACGAGCTCGTCCATCGAGAACGGCTTGGCGATGTAGTCGTCCGCCCCCGCGTTGAGCCCCTTCACGCGGTGCTCGACCTCGCCGCGCGCGGTGAGGATGAGGACGCGCGCCGGGCAGCCCGCGTCGCGCAGGCCGGAGAGGACCGACATCCCCTCGAGGCCCGGCAGGTTCAGGTCGAGGACGACAAGGTCGGGGGGGTGCGCCACCGCGGCCCTCAGGCCCTCCGCCCCGTCAAACTGCGCGGTCGCGCCGTGGCCATGACGCACCAGGGCCTGGGTGATGTGCCGGGCGAGCTGGCGTTCGTCTTCGATCACGAGGATGCGCATCTCGCTCCTATCGTAGAGGGAATGAGCCTCCCGGCAAGCGCCCCGCTCCGGCGGACGCCGTGGGACTAGGGGGCCCCCGCTCCTCCCGTCCGGCTGCGGTACGCTTCGGTGAAGCGGTGCAGGTCCGCCGCCGGGATGTCCGACACGGCGAGGAAGCAGAGGTCCCCGCTGGTCCAGCCCTCGGCCGCATAGCCCCTCTCCCCGCCCGCGCGCGGAAGGCGGGCGGCCCCGGCCGACAGCCACACGAACAGGTTGATGGAATGCAGCCTGTGGTGGAAGACGAGGGCGGCGGCGGCGTGGCCGCCGATGCGCTCGAGGCGCCCGCCCGCTAGCGGGAAGCCCGCGTCGGCGAGGTCCGCGACCGGAGGGGAGAAGTCGAGCTTGCCTGCGAACCAGGGCTTCACCGTGTGCTGGTCGGTGGACACGACATCGAGGAGGTGGCCCGCGTCCAGCGAGCGGACGTGGTCGGACACCGCCTCGTCCAGGAGAAAGGCCGAGCGGGCGCGGGCCTCTCCCCACCCGTAGCCTAGCCCGAGCATGAGGGCGAGCGAGGCGGCGATGCCCGAGAGCCTCCAGACGGGCCACGCGACGGGCGCGCGGCGCGCCTTCCCGCCGCCGGCGGGGACGCCTCCCGGCCGCAGCTGTGCGCGGATCCTTTCGCGCAGCTGCGGCGGCGCGGCGTAGCGGGGGAGCGCCGCGCGCAGAGCGTCGCGTCGCGCGGACACGGCCCGGGCGAGTCCGGCGCACTGCGGGCATGCGCGCAGGTGGGCCTCAAGGTCCACATGGCGGACGAGGCCGGGCTCGCCATCGCCGTAGGCCCCCATGTGGGCTCGGGCGCCGTTACAGTCCACGGGGCGCCTCCTTTCCGGCCTGGGCCAGCAGCTCGGCCTGGAGGCGCGCCCGCGCGCGCGCCAGCCGCGACATCACGGTGCCCAGGGGAATGTCGGCCACCTGGGCCACCTCGCGGTACGCCATCCCCTCGACCTCATGCAGGATGATCACCTCGCGGTACTCCGCCGGCAGGCGCTCGAGCGCCGCGCGCAGGAGGCCGCCCCTCACCTCGCGCCACTCGACCGCGTTGGCCTCGGCCACGTCGTCGGCCGGCCCGTGGCTCTCATCATCGAAGGTCTCCTCCGCCGCCTCCCTTCTCCTCTGGCGCATCTGGCTGTAGCAGACATTGCGGACAATCGTCAGGAGCCACGCGCGTCCGTCGGCGCCGCGGAAGCGCCCGAAGGCCTTGTAGGCGCGCACGAACGCGTCCTGCACCGCGTCCTCCGCGTCGTGGGGGTCGCGCAGAAGCCAGCAGGCCAGGTTATGGGCGGCGTCAAGGTGGGGCATCATCAGCTGTTCGAAAGTCGCCGGCTCGTGGGGCAGGTGGGCTTCCATGATGATGATAACGCTCAGGGGGCTCCGTTTATTCCCGACAGCGCATGAAAGTATTTTTTGCGCCGCGCCCGGAATATCCCCGGTGCGCACGGGGTATTCAATGGCAAAGGCGCCTTGCATCCCTTCCCCAGCACAGATCGACAAAAAACAGATACCATCATGAGCGATCACATCCTGCACGACCACAACCACGACGGCATCGACCGCCGGGGATTCCTCAAATGCATGGCCTGGGCGGGCACCGGCGTTGTCTGGACCCTTAGCAGCGGAGTCCTTACGTCGCGCGCGCTGGGCCAGACGATCGGCGGCGCGGAAATCCCGGCGCCCGCCGGCACGCTCAACTTCGTGCAGATCAGCGACAGCCACATCGGCTTCAGCAAGCCTGCCAACAAGGACGTCACCGCGACCTTCCGCGAGGCGGTCGCCCGCATCAACGCGCTCCCGGAGGCGCCCGAGTTCCTGATCCACACCGGCGACCTCACCCACCTCGCCGAGGAGGACGAATTCGACGGCCTCTCGGAGATGCTGAAGGACTGCCGCACGAAGCAGGTCTTCTATGTTCCCGGCGAACACGACATCCTGAACGACAACGGCGCGGCCTACCGCGCCCGTTTCGGCAAGGGAACGCTGGGATCGGGCTGGTACAGCTTCGACCAGAAGGGCGTGCATTTTGTCGGCCTGGTCAACGTGGACGGGGTCGCCGAGGGGGGCCTGGGCATCTTGGGCGAGGAGCAGCTCGCATGGCTTGCAAGGGACCTCGGCTCCGTCTCCTCGGGGACGCCCGTGGTCGTCTTTGCGCACGTGCCGCTCTGGGAGGTCTACCCGAAGTGGGGCTGGGGCACCGCCGACGGCGCCCGGGCCCTCGCCCTCCTGAAGCGCTTCGGCTCGGTTTCCGTGCTCAACGG
>CAYNLL010000206.1:0-6014 GCA_964398015.1 uncultured Opitutaceae bacterium
CGGCCACCAGGCGCGCCACCTCGATCTCGCGGCCGGAGAGGATCTGCACCGCCCCGACGGTGGTGGTCGGAGGGCCCTCCTTCACGGACGGCTCGACCTTGGGCTGCTGCGACGCGCCCGTCGGCTTCGGCGGGACGTGGGCGGCGAAGAACATGCCTCCCGCCGTCACCGACTCGATCGCCTGGAGGATGTAATTGAGCGGGGCGCTCTTGTCCACGAAACCGTGGACGCCCTGGGAGATCAGCCGCACCGGCAGGTCCCCGTCCGGATGCCCCGTGAGGACGAGGATCCTCGTGTCGGGGAGCTTTTCGCGGACCTCGCGCACCACCTCGAGCCCGTGCATCCCCGGGAGGTAGAGGTCGACGATCAGCAGGCCCGGCGGCTCCTTTAGGCAGTGGTCCAGCCCGGACTTGCCGTCCTTGAACGTGCCCGAGACCACGATTCCACGCACCCTGCTCAAAGCCGAAGCCAGCATCTGCCGGAACACGACTTCATCGTCTATAATGACAGTATGAACGGGCACGTTGGAGCCGATGCTAACGGCTGCTCGCACGCGTGCAAGCGCAACTCCGTTGAACGGGATTGTCGCCGGGCCGCAGAGGGGCCAACCTCGGCGCGTGAACGGCTTCTCCCTCCTCGCGCCCCTGTTCCTCGCCTTCGAGATCTGGCAGCTGGTGATGAGCGAGCGCTACCTGGGCATCAAGCAGATCGCCCGGGGCGCCGACCCGCGCGAGATGGGCCCGAGCGAGCCGGTGGCGTTCCTCTGGACGGCCTCGATCGCCCTTTACGCCGCGTGGACGCTCGCGCTCCTCGCCAACCCCTTCACCCGGGCCCCCGCCCTGGGCCTCATCGCGACGACGGCGGTCGCCTACCCGATCCGCCGCAACTGCGGCCTGAAGTGGATCCTGGTGGTGCTCACCTTCGAGGGGGCGATCCGCATCACCTTCGTCGGCGCCCTGGCGGTCGCCGCGTGGCGGCGCCTCTGAACGGGCCATGGCCTTCGGGGAGTTCGCGCGCCTCTCGCCCAACCGCGGCCCCGGGGTCCACCAGCGGCTCGGGGTCCTCTTCCACCACAGCGAGCTCGGCTTCGCCGAGACGATCGAGCGGATGCTCTCCCCCGAGAGCCGCGTGAGCTACCACTGCCTCATCGGCACCGACGGGGCCCGCTGCACGCTCGTCCCCGACCTGGAGGTCGCCTGGCACGCGGGGGCCTCGCGCTTCCTCGGCAGGGAGCGCTGCAACGACTTCCTGCTCGGGGTCGCCTTCGCCGGCGACACCTACGCCGCGCCGCTCACCGGGCCCCAGGTCGCCTCCGCCCTCGAGTGGCTGGAGGCGCGGTGGGCGCCGCTCGGCTGGGGCCTCGGGCGGGTCACCGACCACAGGCAGGCCTCGCCCGGCAGGAAGCGCGACCTCAACCCGCAGCAGTGGGACAGGCTCCTCGCGGCCATCGCGGCGCAATTCGGCGGTCCGGCCCCCTCCCCGAGCGTTTCCAGGTTGAAATCGCCGCCGTAAGGGCGCAGAAAAATCGCACCCCGTTCCGATGAATCTCCCCAGCGACACGCCCCGCCTTCCCAAATGGATTTTCCTGGTCGGCGATGCGTTCCTCATCGCGGCGGCGTGGCTCGTCTTCGACCAGTCCTCCCACCCCGTCTCGGGCCTCGTGCTCACCGTCATCGCGACCTTCGTCGTCGCCGCGGTGGTGATCGGCGTCATCCCCTTCGTCGCCGACTATGCGCGCACCCAGGACGAGGCCCTGGACAACCGGCAGCGCTCGCTCCAGGCGCTGTCCGTCACCGTGGCCGCGGCGGCCGAGCAGATCGCGATCGCGGCGACGGGCCTGCAGGGCCTGGCCGAGGCCGCGCAGGACAATCTCGGCAAGTCCGAGGCCGTCTCGAAGCAGATCAACGAGCGCATCTCGGAGCTCCAGGCCCTCCTCGCGGGGGCGAGGAAGGAAGGCGGAGAGTCCGCCGCGAAGCTCGAGGCCGCAGCCAAGGCGATCGCCGCCACGGCCGCGGGGGTCGAGGGCGCGGCCTCAAGGGCGGCCCACGCCGCGCAGGAGAACCACGGGAAATCCGAGGCGCTCTCGAGGCAGATCCTGGAGAAGATTTCCGAGCTCCGCGCGCACGAGGCGGAGTCGCGCAAGGACGGCGGCGAGTCGGCAGCCCGGCTGGAGGCCCTTGTGAAGCGGGTCGCGGCGTCGGTCGCCGAGCTCGAGTCGGCAGCGACGAGGGCGGCCGAGGCCGCCGCCATGGTCCCCGTCCTCCCGTCGCTGGCCCAGGAGGTGCCCCCTGTCCCCCCGGAGCGGATCGTCGAGATCAGGCCGGCCGCCGCCGCCTCCTCGTCGCCGTTCGAGGAGCCCGCCCCGCCGGAGGCGGCGCCCGCGGCCGCGCCGTCCCCGGAGACGGCACCCGAGGCCCCCGCCCCCCGCAAGCGGGCCCCGAGGAAGCCGTCGCCCCCCAGGGAGGAGGCGCCGAAGGAGCCCGCAACCGACGCGCCGGCCGGGGCCCCGGCCCCGGAGGAGACCGCGACCGCGCTGTCGGCGCCCGAGATCGCCGAGCCCGCGGTCTCAGCGGACGGCGCCACCCGCATCACGGTCACCGCCTACATCGGCATCGGCAACCGTCTCTTCATCCGCGGCGACGGGCCCGGCCTGACGTGGGAGAAGGGCGCCCCCCTCACCTTCGTCTCGATCGGCAAGTGGCGCTGGGAGACGAACGACGCCACCGGCACCGTCAGGTTCAGGCTCTACAAGAACGACGAGACCGAGTGCACGGCGCTCGGCGAGCGCTCGGTCGAGCCGGGCGCCCAGCAGGACCTCACCGCCGCCTTCTAGCCGGCGCGGCCCTGCGCGCGACGGGCGCCGCGGCGGGCGCCTCCTGAGCCGGCACCGCAAAGTCCCTTTTCAGGCGCTCGAGCTCGGGCAGCACGACGCGCTTGTAGCATTCCGGGCAGACCGAGTGGCTGATCTCCGTGCCCGTCCTCTCGTTGATGTAGCTCTCGATCTGCTGCCAGTAGTTCTGGTCGTCCCTGATCTTCTTGCAGTACGAGCACATCGGCATCATCTCCTCCAGCTGGCGCACCTGCGTGGTGACCGCAAGGATCCGCTCGGCGACGCGCAGCCGCATCCACAGCGTCGACAGGTCGATCGGCTTGGTGAGGAAGTCGTCCACGCCCGCGTCCGCCGCCTCGCGCCGGTTCTGCGCGGAGTCGCCCCTGCCCGTCAGAAGGATGAAGTAGACGTACTTCTGGCCCTGCTGGGAGCGGAAGCGCTTGCACAGGCCCAGCCCGTCGAGCCGGGGCATCTGCCAGTCGCAGACCACGACCCGCGGCTTCTCCTCGAGCCAGGCCTTCCATCCCTCCTCGCCGTCGCGCGCCTCGACCACCTCGTGCCCGAGCCGCTCCAGGGAGCGGCGCAGGATCGCCCTGGAGACGCTGTCATCTTCTACGGTGAGGACCTTCATGGGGCGGATGGGGCGTAGGCGGGCTGCGGGCCGATCGCGAGCAAATAGGGGGAAGCGCGCCTTGGGCGCCACGCGATCACGGCACACCGGGGCCCGGAGGGCCACCTCTTTCGTCCGCGTGCCGCTGTCCCGCCGGCCCGTGCGCGTTCGCCGCAACTTTCGGGCCGCAGCCGTGTTCTCCTGAGCAACACAACCCTCATAACAACATGAATTCAAACGCCCTCACCCTCAGCCTCGTCGTCGCCGCCATCGCGGCCACCGTCATCCTGCCCTTCAGCTCGCTCGCCGCCGGCTCGCTTGTCGCGGTCGTCGGCCTCGCCGCGGTCTTCGCCGCCGATTACGGCAGGCCCCTCCTGCCGCTCGTACCCGTCGCCGAGGTCATCCCGTTCCCCTCGGCCGTCTCCCTCCCGCTCCAGCCGGGCAAGGCCGCCTGAAGCGCCCGACGGCCGGGGAAGCTCCCCCCCAGGCACCGCGGCGCGCCAGCGAATCGATCGCGGCGCCACCTCGCCCGGGCCGCGAGGGCCCTACCCGAGCATTCCGGCGCCCAGCCGGGACAGGAGCTGGAGCACCCGCTCCTTCCCCCCTGGCGAGGCGACCACCTCCAGGGGAACCGCCTCCCCGAGCAGGATCTCGGGATCGGTGAGCCAGCGGGCGGCGCCCTCCGCGGAGCCGAAGCATTCCACCGCGGCGAGCAGGACCTCGGCGTCGACGTCGGCCATCCGCCGCCTCGCTCGCGCCAGGCGGGCGATCTCGCGGTCGACGGACGCCTCCGCCTCGCGCCTCCTTTTTTCAAGGCGGAGCGCGAGGAGGTCCGGGACCCCGCATGTCGTGCCACGGTTGAGCATCGGCCTTCCCCATGAACCCGGATCCCTTCGAGGTGTTACAGGGTTCATGCTCGGCCCGGGGGCTTCGCCCGCGCCTCATTCCGCCCGCAGCGCGACGATCGGGTCCACCTTGGCCGCTCGCCTCGCCGGCAGGAAGCTCGCGAGCAGCGCAATGGCCGTGAGGGCGGCGCCGACGGCCGTGAACGTCCAGAAATCGAAGGCGCTGGTCTCGAAGAGCATGCTCTCGAGGACGCGGGTGAGCGCAAGGGCGCAGGCCAGCCCGATGGCCAGACCCAGGAACACAACCCGCATGCTCTGGGCCAGCACCAGCCGGGCGATGCTGCCCGGCGACGCACCGAGCGCGGTGCGGATGCCGAGTTCGCGCGTCCTCTGGGACACGTTCCACGCCACGATGCCGTAGATTCCCACCGCCGCCAGGGCGCTCGCGATGGCGGCGAAGACGCCCAGGAGCACGGTGCTGAAGCGGTTCTGGCGCAGGCTCTCCGCCAGGGTGGCCTCCATGGTGGCCAGGCCCTGGATCGGCTGGTCGCGGTCGATCGAGGTGACGATCGCTCTCGCCGCGGCCGCCGCGAGGAGCGGGTCGCCCTCGGTCCGGATAAGGACGAACATCGCGTTGCGGAAAATGGGGGAACTCCAGGTCTGGTCCACCGTGAGGTAGGCCGCGGGGGGCGGCTCCGACTGCAGGCCGAAGTACCGCGAGTTCTGCACGACGCCCACGACGCGGGACCACTGGAACGTGTCCAGGCCCTTCGGCAGGAGGCCTGGCTTGTTCAGGTTGGCGGGAAGCCCGAGCATCACCCTCTGGCCGAGCGGCTCGCCCTTAAGGAACTCCTTCACGGCCGCCTCGTTGAGGATGATCACCGGCTCCGCCCCGGCGCGGTCGGACTCCGTGAACACCTGCCCCTTCACCAGGCGCATGCCCTGGGCCGCGAAGTAATCCGGGGTCACCGCGCTGAACTGCACCCCCTTGAGGTCCTTGAGGCTCGCGTACGTGCGGTCCGGCGTGATCAGGGGCATCCCGCCGCCGCCCAGGAATGGAATGCTGCTTGCGGCGGCCGCCACCCGGACCCCCGGGATCTGCCGGGCGCGCTCGACGACCTGGTCGAAGAACCGCGTGGCCTGGGCCCCGGTGGGGTAGCGCGATTCCGGAAGCCTGAGCGTCATCACCAGGAGGTTCCCGGCGTTGAAGCCCGGGTTGACGGACTGGAGCCTGGCGAAGCTGCGCAGCAGCAGACCCGCGCCGACAAGCAGCACCAGGGACAGGGCGACCTCCCCCGCGATGAGGCCCGAACGCACGCGTGAGCTCCGGCGCCCCCCTGCGCCCCTGGCGCCCTCCTGGATCGCGTCGGTCAGCCGCCCCCGGGTCAGCTCGAACGCGGGGAACAGCGCGAAGAGAAGCATCGTCGCCGCGCAGACGCCGAATGAGAACAGCATGACGGGGATGTTCACGCTGATGACCGCCTCCGCGGGGATCACGTCGGCGGGAAGAATGGCGAGAAGGCCCCGCAGGCCCCAGGCGCCGGCGAGGATCCCGGCGGCGGCCCCCAGCGCCGCCAGCGGGATGCACTCGAGCAGCACCTGGCGCACGAGGCGCGCCCGGCCGGCGCCCAGCGCGGCCCGGATGGCAAACTCGCGGTGGCGCGAGTTGGCCCGGGCGAGCAGGAGGTTGGCGACGTTGGCGCACGCGATCAGCAGGACAAAGCCCACG
>CAYNLL010000207.1:0-6007 GCA_964398015.1 uncultured Opitutaceae bacterium
GAAGAGGGAGTTCCCCTTCGTGGGCGGCATGCCGAAGGTGACCCTGCACGGCGGGCACGCCGAGCCGGAGTTCACCTTCGGCATCCTCGGCAACGTCCCGATCGTCTGGATGGCGCTCGCGGCCGTCGCGCTGCGCGGGCGCAGGGATGGCCTCGCCTTCCTCGGGGCCTCCTTCCTCTGGATCGCCGGGGTCCAGACGGCGCTGCTGATGCTCTACCTCTTCGCGGTGAGCCGCTACGAGGTCGAGTTCCTGGCGCCGCTGGTCTGCCTCGCGGCCGTGGGGCTTCTCGCCTCCGAGGCGGGCGCCGGGCGAAGGCCGCTCCTGCGGGGCGCCTGGATCGCCCTCGCCGCGGTGTCGGTCGCCTTCAACCTCTGCCACGCGGCAACCCGGGCCGCACGGGCGCGCCAGATCGCGGGCTCCTGGTTTGTCGGACAGAACGAGCCCGGGGCGGCCCTCGAGCACTATGAGGTCCTCCTGGCGCTAGAGCCCCCGAGCTCCGGCCTGCGCAACGCGAGGGGCATCGCCCTGGCCATGCTCGCGAGGTGGGGCGAGGCGGCCGCGGAGTTCGGCGCCGCCGTGCGGCTCGACCCCGCCAACGCCAACGCGCAGTGCAACCTCGGGGTCGTCCGCCTAGCCGAGGGGAAGCCCGCCGAGGCCATCGGCGCCCTGAGGGAGAGCCTTCGCCTCAACCCCGACCAACCGAGGGCCCGCGCGGCCCTTGAGCGGGCGCTGCAGGCCGCGGGCCCGTAGCCTGCAGCCCCCGGGCCCATTAAGCTTGCGCTACGCACGGGCCCGAAGCGAAACCAACGGCGCCATGAAATCACACCGCAAGGAGCTTTGGTTCGACGTGCCGCAGCGGCGCCAGTTCATCAACATCACGGGCCAGGTCGAGGAGGCGCTCGGGGAGAGCGGGATCCTGGAGGGGCTCTGCCTCGTCAACGCGATGCACATCTCCGCCTCCGTGTTCATCAATGACGACGAGCCCGGCCTGCACGCCGACCTCGAGAAGTGGCTTGAGCGGCTTGCCCCTGAGAAGCCGCATGGCCAGTACGCGCACAACCGGGGAGAGGACAACGCGGACGCCCACCTCAAGCGCACGATCATGGGACGCGAGGTGGTCGTCTCGGTCACGGGCGGGCGGCTGGATTTCGGGCCGTGGGAGCGGATCTTCTACGGCGAATTCGACGGCCTGCGCCGCAAGCGCGTTCTCGTGAAGATCGTCGGGGAGTAGGGGCCTCGCTGCCACAGCCGGCCGTGTAGGACAAACACTGTCGATGCTTTGAGAGCCGCGCCGACATACGCCGGGCGTGCGGGCGGGTACACTTCCGAATGAAGAGACTCCTGGTTGCCGTGCTGGGCCCATGGGTCGTCCTTGTCGCCGGCTTTTCCGGTGCCCGATGCGCCCTCGCCGCCGCCGACGCACGGAATCCAGGCTCCTCCGTCCCCGGGAACTCGATCCCCTTTGACGAGCTGCGCGCGGACGCGGAGAAAGGGGACAAGAAGGCCGAATACCTGCTGGGATGCTGCTACAACGGCGACCGCGGCTTCCCGCGGGATCCGGTGAAGGCCGCCATTTGGTGGAGACGGGCCGCCTCAAAGGGCATGGCCGACGCCCAGTACTGCATCGGGCTGAGCTACTTCATCGGCCAGGGTGTGGCCAAGGACACGGCGGAGGCCGCACGGTGGTGGAGGCTGGCGGCCGACCAGGACCATGCGCAGGCCCAGTATTTCCTGGGGCTCAGCTACTGCGCGGGAATGGGCGTGCCGCAAAGCGCGTCCCTGGCCATCCGCTGGCTCAGCAGATCCGCGAGGAACGGGAACGTCGCCGCGCTGGAGGCGCTGAGGAGGATCGGGGCCTCCCCCAGCTGAACCGCCCGCAGGCTCCCTCTAAACCGCCCAGGCCATCGGCGGCGGGGCAGGGAAGGTGCCGCTCAGCTCGACGGCCCGGCCCTCGCGGACCGAGCGGTGCGCGCCCTCTATGACCTCGACGACGTGCGCCCCGTGGGCGGCCCCGGTCGGATGCGCGGTGCCCTCCCGGAGGCCCTTGGCGAGTCCGACGACTCCCGCGCTCCAGTCGCACCACCAGTCGCCCGCGCCCTCGGGCGGGCGCACCGGCGGGATCCTCCGGTAAGTCCCGCCAAAGGGGCCCAGGCGGACCTGGGCGCTTCCCGCGAACCACGCGGTGGCCACCGACCCCGCGTCGCCGTGCACCGCGATCCCGGCCCTGTCCTGCACCGGGTCGCCGACGTAGAAATCCGCCGTCAGGCGGGCGCGGACCCCGTTGCGGAACTCAAGGAGCGCGACGATCCAGTCCTCGGCCCCGGGCGTGAACTCGCGCCCGTCCAAGGTGCGGCGGCTCGCCAGCACGATGCCCCCGCCGGCGGTCACCCGGGCAACCGGGCCGAACCACGCCGTCATGAGCGCGAGGGGATAGACGCCGACGTCGAAGAGCGGGCCCACCGCATAGAAGGGGATGGGGTTGGGGTGGAACGCCTCGATCCGGGACCAGTCGACGGTCGCATAGGCGACCCGGGGGGTCCCGATGGCGCCGTCGCGGATCAACTTCCACGCCGTCTGCTGCGCCTCCCCGAGCCAGGTGACGGGGGCGCAGCTCAGCCGAAGCCCCCGGGACTGCGCGAGGTTCACCAGCTGGCGCGCCTGGTCGTAGCTCGTCGCGAGCGGCTTCTCCGTGTGCACGTGCTTGCCCGCGTCGAGGGCGCGCGTGATGACGTCAAAATGGGCCTGCTGGATCGTGAGGTTGACCACGGCCTCGACCTCGGGGTCGGCCAGGAGGTCCGGCAGCGAGCGGTACGCCCTGCCCCCGAACTTCCCGGCCCACGCGGACGCCCGCGCCGGATCGATGTCCGTGGCGCCGAGGAGCGCGAGCTCCGGCCTGCGCTTCATGGCCTCCCCGTAGGGCCCGGCGATGTTCCCGCAGCCCACGACGGCGACGCGCAGGGGAGGGAAGGGCTGCGCCACCTCGATCCTCGAGCACCAGCCCTCGAGCGTCGCGAGACCGGCCCTGAGGTCCTCGCTCGGGTTGAAGAGCTCGGGCTCGTGCTCGAGCGAGAGGGGCCCCCGGAAACCGGTGCGCCTGAGGGCCTCCACCACGGCGCGGGCGGGGACGATGCCGTCCCCGAGGCGGCAGGTCTCGTGGCCCATGTCGATAAACTCCAGGCCGGTCTTCTCGGCGCGGCGCGCCCGGACGTCCTTCAGGTGGACCGCCATCACGCGGGGTCCCAGCTCGCGGAGCGCGTCGAGCGGGTCCCATCCCCGGGTCGCGCACCATCCCGTGTCCAGCGCCACGCCGGCCACGTCCTCGTCGCCGGCGCCGAGCCGCGCCGCGAGCTCGGCGGCGCTGCGGTCGGCGTGATTCTCGATGGCGTAGGCGACCCCGTGCTCTCGCAGGATCGCCACGGCGCCCGCCCGGTCCGCGGCGAACATCTCGCTGTGTCCGGCGATCAGCGGGATGTCGAGGGCGGCGCAGAGGCGGCACGCCGCCCTGAGGTCCGCGGGGTCGGCCCCGACCCAGGCGGCGTAGCTGCGGACCACGAGCCCGTGGCGTGCGAGCGAGCGCCGGGCGATCTCCGCGTGCTCGAGCGTGGCCCATCGCCAGTGCAGGTGCGCGGCCCAGAGATCGACCGCCCCGAAGCCCAGGCCCCGGATCTCGCCCAGGAGGGCGCCAAGGCGCTCCTCGTACGTCGACAGCGGCGAGAACCAGGCGACGACGGCGTCCTCGCCCTGGGCCCAGCCGCGGTCCATCCGGTAGCCCAGCTGCCGCGCCACAAAGCACGCGGTGACAAGGGAGGGAGGCGGGGTCATGGCGCTTGAGCGCGGGAGTGTCCGCCCCGGCAATTCCTAATTCAACACAATTTCCCCTCGCGGATTGCCGGGGTCGGCGTATTCGATGACGGTCAGGCCCCGGGGACGCGGCGGGCGAACCGATGAACGACCAAATCAAGATCAGCTGGTACCGCTGCCGGGTGGACAGGCCGCTCATGGGCGAGCTCATGAAGAGGAGCGACTCGCGGGCGTTCGCGCAGGTGATCCCCCAGCTGCTCCTCTTTGCCGCCACGGGTTCCCTGGCCTACGCGGCGTACCTGAGGGTGGGGGCGGCGACGTGGCCCTGGGCGCTGCCGCTGCTCCTGCTGGCGCTCTTCGTCCACGGGACCTTCGCGTCCTTCTTCGGCGGCGTCGCGTGCCACGAGCTCTGCCACAAGACCCCGTTCGCCACGCAGTTCTGGAACGGTTTTTTCCTGAGGATCTACGCCTTCCTGGCGTGGTTCGACCCGGTCGGCTACCGGGCGAGCCACATCAGGCACCACCAGGCGACCGTGTACGCCGACCACGACGGCGAGGTCGTCCTGCCCCAGGGCCTCGACTGGCACGGCGCGGCGTTCATCCTCGGCTCGCTCACGGTGAAGCCGGCGGTGCGCCTGAGGAACCTCCTCTTCTTTGCGCGCGCGGCCTGCGGCAGGCTCGACCGCGACGGGTTCTTCAAGGCGCAGTGGCTGCAGCGTGTCGTCCCGGAGTCAAACGCCGCGCAGCGCCGCGAGCTCGTGGCGTGGGCCCGGGTGGTCCTCCTCGGGCACCTGGCGCTGGCCGCGCTCTTCGCGGCCACCGGCCACGCGTTCCTCATCGTGATCGTGACCTTCGGATGCCAGTATTGCGACTGGCTCACGACGCTCTGCGGCGCGCCGCAGCACGTGGGCCTGTCGCCCAACGTGCCCGACTTCCGGCTCAATACGCGCACGTACACCTGCGGCGCGCTGCCCGCCTTCCTCTACTGGAACATGCAGTACCACGTGGAGCACCACATGTTTCCCGCCGTCCCCTTCTACAACCTTCCCCGCCTGCGCGAGGCCATCGCGCACGACCTGCCGCGGGCGCCGCACGGGCTCGTCGCCACATGGCGGGAGCTCCTGCCGATCATGCGCCGGCAGAGGGAGGACCCGGGCTACGTCTTCGTGCCCGGCCTTCCCCGCAACGAGGGCGACCGGGTCGGAGACGAGCTGCTCCACGCGGAGGCCTCGCAGGAGGAGTCCCCGCGCCCCTAGCGCGCGTCGAAGACCATCGTGATCGTCTGGTCGCCCCGGGGCGAGCTGGAGAACCTCTGGATCCAGAGGTGCCGCCCGCCGTCGATGAGCTTCCAGGTCTCCTTCATCGTCATCTTCGCCCCCTTGGGCCCCTGGGAGAACGTCGTGGTCGAGGTGATGAGGACCTGGTCGCCCGCGTCGGAGAGGCGCGCCGTGGTGACGCGCGGGGAGTTCATGAACTGCGACTGGGACTCTGAGCCGTCGAGGGTAAGGTTCTCCTCGGTGACCTGGTCGTCGGCCATCTCGACGATGCGGGTCGTCTTCACCGAGAGCGCGTTCCCCTTCTGGACGACGTCCAGGCGCGCCGGCGCGAATCCCGCCCCCATGCGCCCGAAGTCGCTCCGGTCCTCGTCGATGACCCAGGAACCCGAGAAGTCCGCGGGCTTGGGCTCAAAGTGCAGGGGCGCGAGGCCGCAGGCCTTCCTGTAGGCCAGGGTCGCCTCCGCATAGGCCGGGTCCTCGAGGTTGAGCACGCGGGGGTCCTGGAGGAGCGCCTCGTACTGCTTGCGGGACGTGTTCCGGACCATGCCGGACCAGGTCATGTAGTAGGTCCATCTCGGCTGCTGCTCCAGGATCTGGGGCGACGGGGGGTTCCCCACCTCGGCGAGGGCGAGCGGCTTGCCCTGCGAGAGCGAGACCAGGCTGTCGTAATAGGCGGGGTTGAAGTCGCTGCCGTAGACGTCCAGGGCGAGGACGTCGACGTACTGGATCCCGGGGAAGTATTTGGCGTGCTCGCGCCCCGGCTGGCTCGGCCTGTCCATGCTCCACACCCAGACGAGGTTGTTGAGGTGGTGGTGGTTCACCAGGCGGTCGAAGATCTGGCGGTAAAGGGCGATCGTGCTGTACTCGCCGGTGCGCCCGCCCCACCAGAACCAGTCGCCGTTCATCTCGTGGTAGGGCCTCCAGAGGA
>CAYNLL010000208.1:0-6003 GCA_964398015.1 uncultured Opitutaceae bacterium
TCGGCCTGCATGAACCGTCTCACAAAGTGAGAGGGGATCCAGCAAGCGAGGCAACCTGGTCTTCGAGTGCCACCTATGGCAAAATGACCATGGTAGAACTGATGTTGCTCTATTCCCATTCCGAGCCATCATCTCCCAATAGGGTTACAAAGAGAGACTTCCATTAAACCGCCGTGAAGACGCCCATCTCATTGCCGCAAAAGCCGGTGTTTCCCGAGGTTGCTACCTCTGAATCAATCGCCGAGTACAAGGCTCTCTGTCGTGAATGGGATGCGGCGAGGATCAGATTTCGTATCGCCACGCCGAGGCAGATCCATGCGGAGAATTCCGCAGTCGGGTCGGCAGTCAAATCTCGAATATTGCATATTGGCCAACATGTCCGACCAGCATGAGATCTCGGCCTTCTCAGAGGTATTAAACTCAACTGAGAAGCCAATTCTCGTTGGGGGTCAGGCGGTCAACCTCTGGGCGGAGCATTATGGATCAGCGATTCCGGCGCTGGATCCCCTTCGTCCCTTCATGAGCAGGGACGCGGACATATTTGGTGATCGTGCGATGGCCGAGCGCCTCGCCAAAGCTACACTGTGGCGGCTCACATGCTAAAACGAACCCCGCACGATTGCGGTGGCAATGCTTACGAAGGAGATACCCGGCAAGGATCCGCTGCTTATAGAAGTGATCAACAGCGTAAACGGATTGACCCCCGGAGATCTCGCCGATCCCGATCTCTTGGAGTTAAGGCCAGGCCAGGTATATCGCGTCCCCTCTCCGATAATTCTCCTCAAGGCAAAACTCGCAAACGTCGCCCAAATCGACCAAACGCGGCGCCAAGATGTTCGGCATGTTCAAATGTTGTTACCCTGTGTCTGCGAATACGTGAGAGAGGCCCACAACCGAGCCATTGCAGGTGAGATTGCGGAACGCGAGTTGATCAATCTATTGGAGACCGCGCGCGACCTTTACAGTAATGAGCAGTATCGCGAGCTCGGAAAAATTCACGGCTTCGATCTCAATGGGATCTTCCCGGATGAATTGTCCGAGTCTAGGTTGGAGAAAGTTGTGCGATTCGCTCAATTCCGCCTTTTCCGATTGGTCCCTCCGCCCGGATTAGCCCCGAAGCCCAGCACCAAGTCTGAGATCGCTTCAAAGACGAACGAAGGTCCGTCACTTGAAAAGGGTGCCAAAGACGAGCGTCTCTCAAACTGGTCGCTCGATGATTTCTCACACGGCCCTGGGCCCACAGAAAAGGATCGTGAGTTGGAACCCTGATCCAAGAAATGGCGGGATGGACGGGACTCGAACCCGCGACCTTCTGCGTGACAGGCAGACGCTCTAACCAACTGAGCTACCACCCCATTGCTGGGAAGAAGGGTTAACTTCCCTTGGACCGCCGTGCCGGTCAAGAGGGAATTCCGGAGGCCCCTTTTTCACTCCCCTTCCCGCCAGCCGTTGGATAGCCTCTGTGCCGGTGAACTTCATGGGCTCCCGAATCTTCCGCGCGTCGCTCATTCTGTCGCTGGTTGCGGCGGGTTGCGCAAGAAGGGCCGATTCCCCGGTGCCCGCAGGCGGCGATGCGGTAGCCCTCGTTCCCGCGGGGGAGCGCAGCCGCCACTTCGAGGCCGTCAGCAGCCACCTAGAACTGGGGGGAACGCTTTACGGCTACGCGGACATCGACGGCGACGCCCTTGCCCTCGCGGCCGGGGCGCAGTCCCTCGTGCACCAGATCGCGGCGGCGCAGCCGAAGCTCATGGGCATTGATAGGCAGAACTTTAAGGCGCTGTTCTCGGAAATGGGACTCAACGACGTGAAGGCCGTGGGCTTCAGCTCGGTTCTCGAGTCGGGCGGCACGTACAGGAACCGGACGTTCCTCTACACGCCCGAGGGCCGGCACGGGCTCCTCGCAGCCTTCGGCGGCCAGCCGGGCCGCTTCCTCGGCTCAAAGCTTGCGCCCTCGGACTGCGATTTCTACAGCGAGTCCGAGTTCGACGTGAGCGCGCTGTATGACTCCCTGAAGGCGGTGGTCGCGAAGGCGGGCGGGCGCGAGACGGCCGCCTCCCTGGAGAAAATGCTCAAGGAGGCGGGAGGGCGGAACGGGTTCTCGCTCCTGGACGTCATCGAGGGCCTCGACGGGAGGATCACCGTCATCCTCAGGATGGACCCCAACGCGACGCTCCAGGTGGGGGGTACGTCGCCCGTCGTCCTGCCCGCGGTCGCGGGCATCCTGCGCATCGACGGCATCGGCCCCGCGGTGGCGGGGGCGCTCGCCAAGGACGGCGGCTTTGAAGCCTCAAGGGACGGCACGCTCCGGATCTTCACGCCGCGAAAGGCGTCGCCGGTCGAGGGCTTGCAGCCCATCCTCGCCGTGGAGGGAAAGACGTTTTTCGCGGCAACCTCGGCGGCATTCCTGAAGGAATGCCTGCACCGGACGGAGGGACTCGAGACCAACCCTGAGTTCGCCTCGGGCCTGGCAGCCCTCGGCCCGGAGGGCAACGGCGTGACCTGGGTCTCGCAGCGGTTCTTCTCCAGCCTGCGGAGCCTCGGCACCCTCAATCCGAACGCCACGCCCGAGCAGAAGAGGCTGTTCGACGCGTTCGCGCTAAACGTGCCCATCGTGTCCCGGCCCCTCTTCTCGGTGCGCTCCAACCTTCCCGACGGCATCCTCGTGCGCTCGAATTGGAACAAGTCCCTCAAGTCGGACCTCGCCATGTTCACGGTCTACAACCCGGTGACGATCGGATTGATGGCGGCGATGGCGATACCCGCCTACCAGAAGGTCCAGGCGGCCTCGCAGCAGATGACCGTGATGAGCAACCTCCGCTCGCTCCATGACGCCGCGGAGCAGTTCTACCTCATCAACGGCGCAACCTCGGCAGCCTACGACCAGCTCGTCGGTCCCGGCAAGTACGTTGCGGAGATCCACCCGGTCATGGGCGAGGACTATGCGTCGCTCTCGTTCACGAAGGGGCAGCCCCTGCAGCTGCGCCTCCCCTCGGGGCAATTGGTCTCGTACCCCCCGGAAAGCGGCCCGGCCCCGGCACCCTCGATCGCTCCCCCCGGCTCCGCCGCGCCGCCGCAGGCCAATGACCCGAAGCAGAAGATGCGCGAGCAGCTGGCCGTCGTGAGCAACCTCTTCCAGCTCTATGAGGCCGCGAGGAAATACCACCGCCAGAACCACGTGGACACGGTGGCGTATGCCGACCTGGTCGGTCCGGGCAAGCTTGTCGAAGCGGTGACGCCGGTGGCCGGCGAGGACTACTCGGCTCTTGTCTTCGTCAGGGGACAGCGGGTCGAGGTGCGCCTGGCCGACGGCAGGATCGTGCGGTATCCCCTCGGCAAGGTGGAAGCGGAGCCCGCGGCGGAGGGCGCGGGCCCCCAGCAGGCGTCCCCCGACCCCCAGAGCCAGGCGATCATCGAAAACCTCCAGCGCCTCAACTCCGCCGCCGAGTCCTACTACGCGGACCATAACGAGACGACCACGACTTATGAGCGGCTGGTGGGTCCAGGAAAGTACCTGCCATCGATCACTCCGGTTGCCGGGGAGGACTACAGGTCGCTGCTGTTCAAGCAGGGTCGGCCCCTGAGGTTGTACCTGAAGGACGGCCGGGTGCTCGTCTTCCCCTCGAAGTAGGCACCCCGGCAACCCAGGGACGGAGTTTGCCCAACGTGGCCCTCCAGCCCCCGGAGGAAAAGCCGGATTGAAAGATGAAGGGAAGGCTCCAGTATGGGGTTACGAGACCGTAGCTCAGCTGAATAGAGCATCTGATTTCTAATCAGATGGTCGCGGGTTTGAGTCCCGCCGGTCTCGCCACTTTCCCGCTCACCGCCCGGCTCGCGCAAGTTCGGCGGCCCACAGCGCGCCCTCGCCCGGGAGGCCGTGCCTGTGGAGGTGCTCCTCGATCCGCGCCTCGGTGGGCTCCACCACGTTGTGCCTGACGTCGCCGGGCAGCGCCGGCAGCACCCTCCTGGCGAGCGCCCAGCAGGCCCACGCCCGCCAGCGGCGCTGCTCCTTGCGGGGCTCGTTCATGCGGTCGGCATAGTGCTGGAAGTGGATCCGCGGGTTTCCGATGAAGACGTCCCCGGGCGTGTGCCTCATGAACCAGGTCATCGCGGCATAGGGCATCGGCCACTGCGCGAGGATGGGCTCGTCCCCCTTCAGGTCCGCGCCCATGGCCCGGTCGAGGCAGAGGATTGCCCTCGCGGCATACCGCCGCTGCCAGAGCGCGTGCCCGTATTCGAGGCAGGCGTCGTAGAAACGCGCGCCGCGGTCCCCCTCGCCAAAGGCGTTGAGCGAGCGCCAATCCAGGCCCGGCCTGGGCCGCGGCAGATGGGGGCAGTGAGGCAGCATGCAACGTTCGGTGCACGCAAATCCCCCGCCCGTCAATGCGGCTCGACAGGGACGCGTCATTTGCGCGACAAAGGCGCCGCTGAACACGACTCCCGAGTCCCATGTGCACGAGATCTCGTTTCTGCGTCGGGCCGCGGTCTGGCCGGTCGCGGCGTTCGTCCGCCTGTGGGCGATGACGGTCCGCCTTTCGATGCCCGCGGAGGACCTGAGGGCCCTCCTGGAGCACCGCGGCCCGATCCTCTTTGCGATCTGGCACAACCGGCTGTTCATGGGCGCGCAGCTCATCCGGCGATACCGGGTGAACCGGCCCACGCACGCGCTGATCAGCGCCAGCCGCGACGGCGCGTGGCTGGCCGCGTTCTTCTCGGCGTGCGGCCTGCGCGTGGTCCGCGGCTCGTCGAGCCGGATGGGCCGGGAGGCCGCACGGCAGCTCGTGGACCTCCTTCATGCCGGAAGGGATGTCGGCATCACGCCCGACGGTCCGCGCGGACCTGTCTACGAGATGAAGCCGGGCGTGCTGATCGTAGCGCGGCGGGCCCGCGCGACGGTCGTGCTGATCGGCGTCGACTACGAGTCGTCGTGGCGCCTGCCGAGCTGGGACGGATTCCACATTCCCAAGCCTTTCTCACGCGCCCACATTCGCCTCGTGTTTGAGGCGGTGGACGCGAAAGAGGACCGCGACGAGGGGGGGCGCCGCCTGGGCGCCCTCCTCGCCGCAATCAACCCGGACCGAAGGCCCGCTCCCGTCAGAAGACGGGGGTGACGGTCACGGTCTCGCCGGGGGCGGCCGTATAGTCCTCTCCCGAGCTCCAGGCCGTGTCGTTCAGCAAGAACTTGAAGGCGAAGGGCTTCTCCACACCGGAGAGGACGAGCGTCCAGGTCTCGGTGCCGGAATTCTGGAGGGCCGTGCCCTTGTCCCAGCTCAGGCCCGCGCCCGCGCCGCGGATGAAAAGCGCGTTGCCGAAACCGACATCAATCTTGGCGACGAGGGTGACGCGGAGGCCCTTGGGCTTGGTCACGGCCACCGGCTCCACCGGTGACACGGCGGCCGGTTTCTTGATCTTCGGCACGGCAGTGGTTTTGCGCGCCGGGGCGGGCGCAGTGATCTTGGTCGCCGGGGCGGGCGTCTTTAGTGGCTTCGTTATCTTTTTCATAGTTCGACGTTGAATTACCCTGGGTACAAACAGCCCCACGGACTCAACTAAACCCTAGCATTTGCAACGCCAAACCGCCAATCCGCAGACAATTTCCAGGACCGCCACCTGTTTGCCTTTCACCCGTCACACGCAACCCCGTGCGGTCACCTCACCTGCAGCGTGTCGCCCTCAAATTGCAGGCCGAGGGACGGAATTGAAACCGCCTTGCGCTTGCCGTCCCTGCGCACGCGTCCCGCGATCCAGGCGTCGTAGCCGGTGTCGCGCGCGGCCTTGAGCGCCGCGGCCGCAGCCCCGGGCGCCACGTACACCGCGAAGCCGATGCCCATGTTGAAGGTGGCATAGGCCTCCCTCGGCGCCACCGGGCCGGCCTCCATCAGGAAGCGGAAGATGGCGGGATGGGGGCGCGGCGCAGTGATCTCGTAGACGAAGGGCTCCTCGAGCCTCATCAGCTTGCGCCAGCCGTGCCCCGTGACGTGCGCCGCGTAGTTGAGCCGGATCTCC
>CAYNLL010000209.1:0-6002 GCA_964398015.1 uncultured Opitutaceae bacterium
CCCCCGACCCCTCCAACCCGCGGCTGGCGCAGATCTGGCAGCAACTGGCGATGACGTACGCCCGGACCGACTCCATGGGAATCCTGGGGGACGTCGTGGACAAAGAGGTCAAGCGAATGGAAGCTGCCGCGAAGTAGGCCCCCGGCGGCCGCCGCTCGACCGCGGCTTTCGACCGACCGGCGGCCTAGCGCGCCGCACGTAGAAAAAGAGTAACTTTGAGGGGTCCTTCCGTGTTCATTGAGGCGTAACCAACTCTCCCTTCCAATGCTTCGACCCTTTGTACCTGCAAGCGTCGCCCTGATCTGCGTGCTTCTGGCACCGCCCGCCCGCGCCGAGGAGAGCCCCTCTCCGTTACCGGGTTCCGGCGATCCGTCGCTCCCCATCAACCTGGCAGGGCAGGTCAGCCTGCAGAACTGCATCGGGCTGGCCCTGGGGAGGAACTTCACCGTAAGGACCCAGGAGTTCAACGTCCTCGAGGCGGCGGACTCCGTCGAGATCCAGAAGGCGGCCTTTGACCCCACCTTCGGCTTCACAGGCGGCCGCCAGGTCACGGTTACCCCCACGGACGAGATCGCGCTCGGCCAGATCCCGTACGCCAGCTTCGATTCCGCCGCCCTTTCCGTGAACGACACGCTGGTCACGGGCGGAACCGTGACGGCGAGCTACCAGCTGGTGCGTTCGGACTACAACCCCGTGTACTTCACACCGGACCCGGCCTTCGGCAGCACCGTCTCCATCTCCGTGGCGCAGCCGCTGCTGCAGGGCGCGGGGACGGACTACAATCGCGCGGCGATCGAGAGCGCGAAGCTGGGCGTGCGCATTTCGAACCTCAACTTCAAGAGCACGATCCTCACCATCATCTACAATGTCGAGACGACGTACTACAACCTGCTCTACCAGCGGGAGCAGTACAAGGTGCAGCAGGACGCGCTGCGCCAGGCGCAGCAGCTGCTCGACGAGAACACGGTGAAGCGCCAGACGGGCGTCCTCACGGACCTCGACGTCATGAACGCCCGCGCCGGCGTGGCGACCGCGCAGAACCAGCTCATCCTCGACGAGCAGGCCGTGCACAACAGCGAGGATCAGCTCCTGCAGCTCCTCGGCGACCGCGAGTTCACAACGGCGGTCGGAGACGTGGCCTTCCCCGAGGCCGGCGAACCCGAGGTCTCCTTCGCGCGCTCCTACAAGCTTGCGCGGGAGAACGGGCCCAATCTCGCGGTTGCGCAGGCGACGATTGACCAGTTCAAGCTCGCGGCCCTAAAGGCCAAGCGCAACACCCTGCCCGAGCTCAACGTCAACGGCGGCCTCGGCTACAACTCGTACGCCCCGACCGCGGGCGAGTCGGTCACCGGCAGCTGGAGCGGGTACAACTGGAACGCGGGGGTCACCGTCAGCGTCCCGTGGGGCATGCGCGCCAACCGCGCGCTCTACCGCCAGGCGCTTGACAACGTCCGAAGCCAGGAGGTCGCCTACGACCAGGCTGACCAGAATCTCATGGTGCAGGTCCGTTCCGCCATCCGCGGGGTGCAGACGAGCGTCGCCAGCGTCCGCTCCTCGGCGGAGGAGACGAAGTTCGCCGAGAAGGCCTATGAGCTCCAGAAGGCCGAATTCGACGCGGGTCTTGCAACGAGCTATCTTGTGCTACAAGCTCAGAACACTCTTGAAACCGCCCGCGTCAGTGAGTTGCAGGCGAAGGTGTCTCTGCTCTTGGCGATCGCAGACCTGCGCTTCCTCGAGGGCAGCTCCCTGCAGCTTTACCGCATCAACCTGCCCGAATGACCAGTCCGGCCGCGCGGCCGGCTTCAGTCTCCTCGAGCTGGCGGTCGTCGTTCTCATCATTGGGCTCCTGGCGGCCGCGGCGGTGCCCGCGCTAAAGAAGAACGCGATCAACGCCCGCACCAGCGCGGTGATGAACGACCTGCGCGTCTTCTCGGGCGCCTTCCAGGCCTATGCCCAGGAGCACGGCGACTGGCCCCCCGGCGGCGGCTCGCCCGGCGTGTTCCCGGCGGGCATGGAGGGCTACCTCAGCCAGACGAACTGGAGCCGCACCACCCCCATCGGCGGGAACTACCAGTTTGCGACGCAGAGCCCTCAGCTGGGAAGCCGCTTTGCGGCCGTGATCATCATCTCCTCGGTGGGCACCAACCTCGTCACTTCGGATTTCAACCAGCTTTCGGATATCGACAAGAAGCTGGACGATGGGAACCTAAGCACGGGCCTTTTCTTCCTCGGCTATCGCAACTACCCGGTTTTCGTCCTCGAGCACTAAATGTACCGCGTGACCACTTCCAAGTTGGGTCCGGACGCCCGCAGGGTGAGCCCCGGGAGCGAGGACACGGACAGGGGCCAGGTCAGCGCCTCCGAGCTGGCGATTCTCCTGGACGCCTTCACCGAGGTCGATGCGGCGGACAACGAGGAGCACGATCCCCACATCGCGGTGAGCGGACGCGGCGCGAAGCTGATCATCCGCACCAGCCGCGGCCGTCTCCAGGTCTACGACGTGCGCGACCACGCCGCGCCCGCGGTCGAGATGAGCGTGGCGCGCATCATCGAGCGCCTCGACCGCAAGTCCGAGACGCCCGTCCCGTTCGCGGGCGAGCCCGAGCAGCCCGCGCCGACGGCGCCCCACCGCGGCATCGCCTTCGCGATGCTCCTGGTCGGGCTGGCGCTCAACGGCTACATCCTCTACTCGGTCTTCTACGTGGAGAGCGTGAACAAGAAGCCGGAGGTGAAGCTCATCACGGACGCCGACGAGCTCAAGACGCGAGAGGCCGCGCTTGCCGGCGTCTACGCGACGGGGGCCAAGACGGGCGACCGCGTCATCGAATTGGACGGCAAGGGCCAGGTGCGCTTTTACGAGATCGGCCTGAAGGGCCCTATCAACGACACGAAGGACACGTACAGCTTGGGGCGCCACGACGGCCAGGTCTGCCTGACCGTGACCAGCGACAACGGGGTGATCGACCTGGTCGGGGACACGCTGGTGTACTACAAGGACGTCTACCAGCGGCACCGCCCCTCACCCTAGGAACAGGCGCGCCGCGCCGGCCGGGTCGGCCGCGTCCAGGACGGCGTGGGGCGGCAGCTGCGTGCGGAACCAGGTCCTCTGCTTCTTCACCAGGGCGCGCGTGTCCCTTGCGATGGCGGCTGCGAGGTCGCCCCTCGGGGCCCGTCCCTCGAGCACCTCGATCGTCTCCCGGTAGCCGATGGCCCTCGCGGCGCTCGGGTTGCCGCGGAGTCCCTCGCGCAGCAGGCGCTCCACCTCGTCGACGAGGCCAGCGCCCAGCATCGCCTCCACCCTCCGGGCGATCCTCTCCTCCAGCTCGGGGGCCGCGCGGTCCAGGCGCGCAAGCCTCACCTCCCACCCGGCAAACGCCGAGGGCTCGCGGGCGAAGGCGGAGGCGAGCTCGGCGAGCGACCTTCCCGAGGCCAGGCAGCGCTCGAGCGCCCCGGCCACGCGGCGCGGGTTCGCGACGTCGAGGCTCCCGAGGCCTCCGGGATTGAGGCGGCCCAGCTCCCGGACGAGGCCCGCGAGCCCTTCGTCCCGCATCAGGGCCGAGACCGAGGCGCGCACGCCGCCGGGCACGGCCGGCCCGGCGGCGACGGGCCCGAAGAACGTCCTGAGGTAGAATCCGCTGCCGCCGACCACAAGCACGGAGCGCCCGCGCGACAGGATGCCCTCGGCCGCCTGGCGCGCCATCGCGCAGTAGAGGGACACGTTCATGGGCTGCGCCACCTCGCGCACGTCGATCAGGTGGTGGGGGACGCGGCCAAGCTCCGCAGGCGTCGGCTTCGCCGTCCCGATGTCCATGCCCCGGTAGAACAGGAGCGAGTCGCAGGAGATGACCTCCGCGCGGTTCGCCTCGGCCCAGCGCAGCGCCCACTCGGTCTTGCCGACCGCGGTGCAGCCGGTGAGGACGTGGAGGACGCGGCCCGGCTCCCTGCTTCCGCTCACGGCCCCGCCCTGGCGTCCCCTGCCGCCACCACCCTGTTGCGCCCGCGGGCCTTCGCCATGTAAAGCGCCCTGTCCGCGGCGTTGAAAAGCTCCGCCGGGGACCCGGCATCCGCATGCAGGTCGGCCACGCCCGCGCTCGCCGTCACCTCGAGCATGAGCCCCTCAGCCGCCCGTATGGGACCGTTCGCGACGGCGGCTATGGCGCGGCGGGCGACCTCAAGCGCGGCCGCGGGGTCGGTCTGCACGAGGACGAGCGCGAACTCCTCGCCGCCGATCCGCGCGGCCCTGTCGACCGTGCGTATGGCGCCAAAGATCCTCCGCGCGGCCTCTTTCAGGACCTGGTCGCCGGCCGGGTGGCCATACGTGTCGTTCACGGACTTGAAGCGGTCCAGGTCGATCACGACCAGCCCAAGCGGCATGCCGAAGCGGCAGGCGCGCTCCACCTCCTCCGAGAGGATGCGGTCGTACTCCCGGCGATTGGGCAGGCCGGTGAGCTCATCCCGGGTGGCCAGGAGGCGCAGGGCCTCCAGGGTCTCGCCCAGCTTGAGCGCGTAGCGCAGCGACCGCTCCAGCGAGCGCGGGTTGATCTCGCCTTTCACGAGGTAGTCGAGCGCCCCGGCCTCCATGGCCTGGATGTCCACGTTCTCGGAGGACTCGGCGGTGAGGAAGACGATCGGCGTGCGGCACCCCCGCCCTGTCGCCTCGCGGATCAGCTGAAGCCCGTCCCTCTCCCCGAGCCGGAAGTCGAGGAGGCAGACCGCGTAGTCGCCCGTCAGAAGGCGGGCGAGCCCGTCGTCGTAGGTCTCCGACCAGTCGAGCTCGTACTTTCCCCTGCGGAAGTTGCGGAAATGCTCCCGCACCAGGCGGAACTGGAGCCTGTCGTCGTCGATGACGAGGACCTTGCTCATCCCCTTGTGGCCCCCGCGGCCAAGTCCGCCACCCTGCCTGAGAGCGCCCCCGCTATTCCGGCGCGCGACCCGAGCCCGTCGCGGATCACGTTGACCAGGGCGCTTCCCACGACGACCCCGTCGGCGAAGGCCGCCACCTGGGACACCTGGTCCCGGGAGGAGATCCCGAAGCCCACGGCCACCGGCAGGCTCGTGTGCCGGCGGATGCGCGCAACCGCCTCCGGTATCCCCCCGGCGAGCTGCTCCCTGACCCCCGTCACGCCCTCCCTGGAGACATAATAGATGAAGCCCGTCGCCGCGGCGGCGATCATGGGGAGCCTCGAGTCGGGGGTCGTGGGAGCAACGATGCACACCGTGTCGATTCCGTTCGCCCTAGAGGACGCCGCGGCCTCGCCGGACTCCTCCGGCGGAAGGTCGAGCGTGAGCATCCCGTCCACCCCCGCCGCCCGCGCCTGGCGGAGGTAGGCGTCGACGCCGTTTGAGAACACCAGGTTGTAGTAGGTGTAGAACACGATCGGGATGTCGGTCGACTCGCGCAGCCGTCTCACCAGCTCGAACACCCTCGCCGTGGTCATCCCCGCCTCCAGCGCCCTCTGCGCGGCCAGCTGGTTTGTGAGCCCGTCGGCCAGCGGATCGGAGAAGGGAACCCCCAGCTCGAGCAAATCCACCCCGCTCGCGATCAGCGCCCGGCAGGCGGCCAGGGACGTTCCAAAATCCGGATCGCCGGCGCAGAGGTAGGCGACGAACGCCGCCCGCTTTTCTGCCCGCGCCCGTGCAAAAGCCTGTGCGATGCGTGACATGCTGGTGGAAAACCCCAATCAATGGGTTCTGAAGGGGCTGGCTTCAAACATTTACCGCACACCCCAAGCCACCCTTGACACCCCCGCCCATCAGCCACATCGCATTCCCATGCCCATGATCAGTACCCTGATCCCCATTTTCATGGAAGGTCCTTCCGAATTCCGACATCACCAGGATAACGGAATCATTATAAGCTGGCCCCAATCCGTTGACCAATGCCGCAAGACCATCCCCCAACCCGCTTAAATGACCTGCCAATTGACCTTTCACCGCTCCCTGATTGACATGTGTATCCCATCCGCCTAAATCCAAGAATACCAGCTGTATATTAGGATCAT
>CAYNLL010000210.1:0-5941 GCA_964398015.1 uncultured Opitutaceae bacterium
ATTTTGGCCGGGACATCGACGACCCCCACACCTACGACCTCGTCATCAACACGGACCGGGTCTCCGCAGAAACGGCGGCTTCGCTGGTGGTCGAGGGGCTCTCCCACCGGATCGAGAGCGTCCGGCAGGCGGCGAAGGAATGGCTGCCGGAGCATTATTCGAGGGTTGCCGAGCAGGACGCCTGGAAGGTGCACAACTGAGGATCGCGCGCCATGCGAAGACAAAACCTGGTTCCCTCGGCCCTGGTGACGGTCGCCATTATCGCCGGGTTTGCCTGGTACGGCGAAAGGACGCACGCCGCCCCCTCCAGGATGGTGCCGCCCGTGGCCGACATCGTTGTCAGGCCCATCCCGACCGTCGAGCCGGACACAGCCATCGAGCCCAACGCCAATGACGATAGGCGCAAGCAGCAGCCGGTGGAGGCCCCCTATAGGCAGGCCGACACAGTCGCCGTGGATCCGCCAAAGGCCGCCTTCACCCAGCCGATGGAACCGCCGCCGCTGCCCGGCGTGAAGGAGGCAGCGATCGCCACGGGCTTCACGGACTTCTCTCCCCAGAGCGTCGTGCTCAACCCGTCAGACCTGGACCAGATGCCCGTCCCGAAATACCAGGCGAGTCCGGTATACCCCTCCGAAATGAGGATCCACGGCATCTCCGGAGAGGTCCTCGTGGACTTCATCGTCGACCAGGCCGGGAACGTCCGAAATGCGGTCGCCGCGCGCTCGTCCAACCGGGAATTCGAGGACGCCGCCTGCAACGCGGTCAGTCACTGGAGATTCACGCCCGGCAGGAGGGGCGGCGTCGCGGTGTCCGTCCACATGCAGGTGCCGATCGTCTTCTCGCTGGGCCCGGGATCGTCCTAGGGAGAGGAGCCCGCGCGTCAACCGAGGGGCCGGAGGCTCTCCAGCGACGCGCCCGTCCTGACGGCCACCAGCGCGCAGACCTTGGGGACGTACATGCGCGTCTCGGAGGGAAGGGCGGACGCCACGCCCGCGAAGTCGCTCGCGCCGCGGGAGGCGAGAAGGCGGCTCACGCGCCCCTCGCCGGCGTTGTAGGCGGCGAGCGCCAAGGGCCAGCTTCCGAAACGCGCGTAGAGCGAGCGCAGGAGGTGCGCCGAGGCGCGGGCCGATTTCTCGGGATTGGTGCGCTCGTCCGGCAGGAAGGTGCTCAGGCCGAGGGCGCGCGCCGTACCGGGCATGAGCTGGAACAGCCCCTCGGCGCCCGACGGGCTGCGGGCGGCGGGATTCATGGTCGACTCGGCCTCGGCGAGCCACGCGAGCTCCGGCGGCACGCCCTCGGCGGAGAAGGCCGCGCGAAGCACCGGCATGAGGGCGGCCGCGCCCGCCGGCACGGGGCGTCCGCGCTCCCGGGCGAGCCAGAGGTCGTACAGCGGGACCGACGAGGGCGTCCTCGCGGGCGCACCCGGGGCGGGGGCTGCCGCGGACGCCACCGCCTGCTTGGCGGCCTCGATCTCATCTATCCTGAGTTCGAGCCAGTCGGCGTAGTCCTCGTAGCCCGGCATGGCGCGCAGCGCGGCGAGCGCTGCGCGGGCCTCGGGCTCGTACGCGGCCAGGTCCTCGAGTGAATTGTTGTCGAGGGCCCGCTGGAGCCGGGCGGCGAACTTGTCCCACTCATCCCTCGACGGAAACGCATACTGCTCCTTCACCTCGGGGGGCGCGTACTGGTCGAAGAGCTGCTGGCCGAGGCTGTAGAGGTCGTCGGCGCCTGAGGGGGCAGGCGAGGGCGTCGGCTCCGCGCCCGACGCCAGGGCGCACACCGAGAGAAAGGCAATCCAACGCGCACGCATGACGGGGAAGGGTGCGCGGGAGGCCGCCCCGGCGCGAGCCTTGTCGCGCGGGCGGCATCCGCCATGCCAGGGCCTATCCGGCCGGCAGGCAATGCGCGTCCAGGACGGCGCGGATCCGCACGGTCAGCTCCCGCAGCTCAAACGGCTTGCTCACCACGCAGCGCACGCCCAGGGCCCGGGCCTTCTGCTCCGTCTCGGAGGGCAGGTAGCCCGAGGCAATGATGACGGGCGTGTCCGGGCGTATCGCAATGATCTGCTGGGCGAGCTCAAGCCCCGTCATCTCGGGCATCGTCAGGTCGCTGATCACGGCGGCGATCTCGGAGGGCGCCGCACCGAAGGCCGCGAGGGCGTCGGCCGGGCGCTCGAAGGCCATCGGGCTGAACCCCAGGCGCCTGAGCAGCTCGGAGCCGGTGTGGCGCACCGTCTCCTGGTCGTCGACCAGCAGTATCTTGCGCCCGTTGCCAAACG
This sequence comes from uncultured Opitutaceae bacterium, assembly GCA_964398015.1. Taxonomy (GTDB): domain Bacteria; phylum Verrucomicrobiota; class Verrucomicrobiia; order Opitutales; family Opitutaceae; genus Palsa-1447. Next base: position 2,276 of record CAYNLL010000210.1, read on the forward strand.
ACGAGAGGTCCCCGGGGTGGAGGGCGCGGGCCTGGGGGGCGGCCCCCGGGGCCGCGTCGCCCGCCCCGGGGAAATACAGGTTGAACGCCGTGCCCGAGCCCGGGGCGCTGTCGATGACGATGGCCCCCTGGTGGGCGGTCACGATCGCGTGCACCATGGCGAGGCCGAGGCCGGTGCCCTTGCCGTTCGCCTTGGTCGTGTAGAACGGCTCAAAGACCCTCTTGAGCACCGACGGGGACATCCCGCACCCGTTGTCGCGCAGAGTGAGGCGCACCGTGTGGCTCCGGGTGACCTGGGGATGGCGCACCATGAGGGCGACGCTGGGCTCGACCGAGCGCAGCTCCACAGCCACGGTGCCGCCGTGCTCCTTGAGCGCATGGATGCTGTTCGTGCCGAGGTTGAGGATCACCTGGTGGATCTGGCTGGAGTCGAACATCACGCTGGGGCAGGCGTCGTCGACCTCGGTGCGGACCTCGATGTTGCCCGGCAGCCCGACGCGCAGGAGCGCAACGGCCTCGAGCACCGTGGGGCCGAGCGGGCCGGGTGTCCGGTTGTCGTGCTCGAGGCGGCTGAACGAGAGGATGCGGGCCACCAGGTCGCGGGCACGCCGGCAGGCCTGGGCCGAGGCCTCGAGCGAGGGCAGGGCGGGATGCCCGGCCTCGAGGTCCATCTCGGCCAGCTGCACGTTTCCCAGGATGCCGGTGAGGATGTTGTTGAAGTCGTGGGCGATGCCGCCCGCCAGCGTGCCGAGGGCCTCCATCTTCTGCATCTGGCGCAGCTGCTCCTCCAGGTACTTCTGCTTCTGCTCGTTCTGGAGGCGGTCGGAAATGTCCCTGATCGCGGTGATCGTGAGGCTCCGCTCGCCCGCCTGCATCCTCTTCGCCTGCGCCTCCGCGTCGAAGAGGCTCCCGTCCTTGCGCACCATCTGGTGCTTGTAGGCCGACTCGCACTGCGTGCGGATGTTCTCGGCCACGAACTCGCGGGTCTCCGGGCTCACGAACTCGACGATCTCGCGGCCGATGACCTCGGAGCGCTCGTAGCCGAGCAGGCGCAGGGCCTGGTCGTTCACGTCCTTGATCCGCCCGTCCTCGGAGATCATGATGCCCTCGAAGGCCGCGGCAGTGAGGTGGCGGAAACGCTCCTCGCTCTCGAGCAGGGCCTTCTCGGCCTGCTTGCGCTCGGAGATGTCCTCGATGATGCCGTCGTAGTACTGGATGCTCCCGTCGGCGCCGCGGATCACGTTGGCGCTCTCCCTCACGTGGATCGTGGTCCCGTCGCGCCTCTTCCACGCCGCCTCCCAGCCGATCAGGCGGCCCGTGCGCTCGATCCGCTCCTTGAACTGCTGGCGGGGATAGCTCGGCTCGTAGCCCTCGTTCTCCAGGTTCCGCGCCTTCAGCTCCTCCAGCGAGTTGTAGCCCATGATGCCGATCAGCGCGCGGTTCGCCATGACGATTCGCCCGTTGGGGGTCGAGCGGTAGATGCCCACGCCCGCATTCTCGATGAAGCTCCTGAAGCGGTCCTCGTTGGCGATCAACGCGGCCTCGGTGCGCTTGTACTTGCTGATGTCCTGGATGATCACGACGACGCACTTCTGCCCTCCGAAATCGAAGCATTCCGCGCTGTAGCTCACGTCGATGGGGCGCCCTGCGCGGTCGCGGATCTGGCGCTCGATCTGGCGCGCGGGGACCGAGCCCGACACCGTCTTGACGAACTCCGCGCGGTCCTTCTCGTCCACGAACGTGCCGATCTCCAGTGAGGTGCGGCCCAGAACCTCCTCGCGGCGGTAGCCGGTGAGCTTCTCGTGGCTTTCGTTCACCTCGACGAAGCGACCGGTCTCGAGCTCGGAAATGACCATCGCGTCCGGGCAGATGCGGAAGGCCTTGGTGAACTTGCCCTCGGCGAGCCGGAGACGGTCGACGACGCTGCGCGAGGCCTGGGCGATGTAGCTGAAGATCCCGACGATCCCGCAGACGCCTAGGGCCTGGACGATCATCGCGGGCGTCCAGAAGACGTGGGACGGCGCCGGGGGGCCCGGGCGCACGCCGATCGGCAGGACGTCCGCCGCCCAGCCCCAGCTCCCGGCGGCGATGAGGAGGAGGCTGGAGATCGCGGCCAAGGCGCAGCCCCTCGCCTGATAGTAGATCGTCGCCAGCAGGATGAACAGGGCGAGCAGCACGGGGACCGCGGGGGTCATCCCGGCGATCATGACGGCGTTGGCCGCGATGCCAAAATAGACGATTTCGATGATCGCGACGCGGAAGATGTCGGAGAACCGCAGGGTCGTCCCGAGCCACAGCAGGACCAGGAGCACCATGTCGGCCTCGGCCAGGGGATGCCGGACGATCTCGGGAGCGGCCGAATAGACCGCCGCCGCGCACACGGTCCCCACGAGGGCGGTCAGGCGCAGGACAGGAAGTGGCGACGGCACGCCTGACTTGCCTTCAATTTCTTGACTGACAAAGAGTTGAGACAATAACTTGCTCACGATGCGCCGCGTGTGTCCCCCAGCACCCTTCTAGAAAGGGCGCCCCTGATGATTTCCGGTGTCATTCAGAGCCTTTCGGCACGTGCCCGCATAAATTAAACAGCGTCGCGAGAGAGCCGAATTTGCTCCCGGCGGGCCCTCTGGCCCGGGGCCCTCATGGTGAGGGAGTTGCGCGCGCGGCCGAGCCCAAAAAAGGGCCTCTAGGGTGCGCCCGGCTCTTTCGGCTGAAACCCGAAGGACTGGACGGCGGGAAGCACATTTCCGGAATGGTCAAACATCGAGCGGTCCTCGACGTGGCCCGACCAGGGGACGTCGGTCCATTTGCGGCCGATGATCCATTCCGCCCCCCAGTAGAACACCCCGCGGCCGCGGCCCCCGGGCGTTGCCGCCACGACCTCCATCAGCTTGTCCAGAAAGGCCTTCTGCCCCTCAGGGGTGATGGGGTACGGAAGGTTCTTCTGGGGGCCTCCCCATGTCTCATAGGCGGTCTCGACGACAATGATGTCCTTCCCGTAAGTCTCGGAAAGGAAGGTCAGGTTGTCGCTCAGGTCCGCGAGCGTGCCGTGCCAGAAGGGATAGTAGGAGAGGCCGATCACGTCAAAGGTGACGCCGCGGCTCAGGATGTGGTCGAAGAACCATCGCGACACCTCGCGGCTTCCCCCCTTGTCGAGGTGGATCATCACCTTGATCGCGCCGCCGCGGTCGTCGTCGCGGATGGCGCCGATGCCGGCGATGAGCACGTCGGCGACGTTGTCCCACTTGGGGTTCTCGGTGGGCTGGGGGATCTTCGAGTCGCCCCACTTCACCGGGTCCGAGAGCGGGCCCGCGTCGGGCCAGAGCATGCCGTTGGTGATCTCGTTGCCCACCTCGACCATGTCGGGTGAGCAGCCCTCCCGCCGGAACGCCGCCAGCGTCTCGCGCGTGTAGGCGTAGACGCGCTCCACCAGCTCGGCGTGGCCGAGGCCGACCCACTCCGCCGGCATGGTCTGGTGCCCGGGATCGGCCCAGTTGTCCGAGTAGTGCAGGTCCAGGAGGAACTTCATCCCGGCCTGCTTCACGCGCTTGGCGAGTCCCAGGGTGTAGGAGAGCGTGTTCACCTGGCCCTCCTTCCCATTGGGGGAGAGAAAAAGGCGAAGGCGGACATAGTTGCAGCCATGGTCCCTGAAGATCAGCAGCGGGTC
>CAYNLL010000211.1:0-4763 GCA_964398015.1 uncultured Opitutaceae bacterium
GAAGACCCGCGTGCTCGTGCGCCACCAGCAGCTCTGCAGGCTCGACCGCGAATCGCCCCCCGCCGCCTACGCCGTCGACCCGGGCAGGGTCGCCGGCGCCCTCGCTCGTGCGATCGGCGAGTGCGACGCCGTCATCCTCTCCGACTACGCCAAGGGCCTCCTCACCGACGGCCTCGTCGCCCTGGTCTCCGAGCTCGCGCGCGAGGCGGGCACGTTCATCGCCCTGGATCCGAAGCCGAAGCACCCCCTGGCGTTCGGCGGCCTCGACCTGATCACGCCCAACAAGCGGGAGGCCCTGCAGCTGGCCGGCATCGATCCCGCGCCCGGGGCACCCTTTCCCGCCGCGGCCGTGTGCTCGCGCCTGGAGGAACTCCACCAGACCAAGAACGTGGTCGTCACGCTCGGGGAGGAAGGGATGCTGCTGAGCACGGCGGGGCGCGTGATCAAGACCATCCCGACGGCGGCGAGGGAGATCTACGACGTCTCGGGCGCGGGGGACACGGCGCTTGCGGGGCTGGTCCTGGCGCTCACCTCCGGGGCGGGCCTCGAGGAGGCGGCGCATTTCGCAAACGCCGCGGCGGGCGTCGTGGTGGCCAAGCTCGGCACCGCGACAGTGTCGCCGGAGGAGCTCCTGGGCCACCTCTCCCACCCGCCGTGAACCGGGCCCTTTTCCTCGACCGCGACGGAACGCTGATCGTTGACAAGGTCTATCTCGCCGACCCGCGCGGCGTGGAGCTGATCCCGGGAGCGGCGGAGGGCCTGCGGCGCGCGCGGGAGCTGGGATACGGCATCTTCCTGTTCACCAACCAGTCCGGCATCGGGCGGGGCTACCACTCGATCGAGGACACGCAGCGCGTGAACGCGCGCATGGAGGAGCTGCTGGGCCTGCCCGCGCCCGTGTTTGATGGCGTCTGCGTGGCGCCCGAGGGGCCCGACCAGCCCTCGCTCTACAGGAAGCCCTCCCCCCGGTTCATCCTCGAGACGCTGGCCGCGAGGGGGCTCGACCCGGCGCAATGCTGGATGGTCGGCGACTCCGCGGCCGACGTGAGGGCGGGCCTCGCCGCCGGCATCCGCGCGGCGGCCGTGCGGACGGGACGGGTCCCCCCTGACGCGATCACGGAGGCCCAGGCAGGCCAGGTCCCGGTGTTCGACGACTTCGGGGCGTTCGCGGCGACCCTCGCATGAAGCGGCGACTGGACGACCTGCTCGTCACCCGGGGCCTCGCCAACTCGAAGACGCAGGCAAAGGCGCTCGTCATGGCGGGTCGGGTGTTCCGCGGCACCGAGCGCCTGGACAAGCCCGGCCGCGAGTTCGCCGACGACAGCGAGCTCACCGTCGTGCAGCCCCCTCGCTTCGTCAGCCGCGGCGGCGAGAAGCTGGCGGCCGCCGTGGCGGCCTACGCCCTCGACCTGAAGGGGGCGCACGTCCTGGATGTCGGGGCCTCCACGGGCGGGTTCACCGACTGCGCGCTGCAGGCGGGCGCCGCCTCCGTCGTCTGCGTCGACGTGGGACGGGCGCAGCTGCATGCGCGGCTCAGGTCGGACCCCCGGGTCGTGAACATCGAGAAGCTCAACGCCCGGCACCTCGCCGCGGGCGACCTGCCGCGCGCCGATTTCGACACCATCGTCATGGACCTTTCGTTCATCTCGCTCAAGGCGGTCCTGCCCGCGGTGTGGCCCTTTCTCAGGCCCGGCGGCACGCTCGTGGCGCTCGTCAAGCCACAGTTCGAGGCGGGGAAGGCGGAGGCCGACAAGGGCCGCGGCGTCATCCGCAACCGCGGTGTCCAGGAGGCCGCGCTCGCCTCCGTGCGCGACTTCGCGCTCGGCACGCTTGCAGGGGCGCGCCTGGCGGGCGCCATGGATTCACCGATCGAGGGCGCGGAGGGAAACAGGGAATTCCTGTTGTGCCTCCGTCGATCGTAGGCAGATTGGGGCGACGCGCCCGCCGACCCCAGAAGGCATGAAACCCATCCGCTCCCTCGCATTCGTCATCAACGCCGACAAGCCGGGCGCCGTGGGTCTCTCGAAGGAGCTGGTGGAGGCCGCGCGCTCGAAGGGCGTGCGCCTGAAGAGGACCACCCGCTTCCCCCTGCCCGGAGGGTTTCTGCGCGGGGTGGACGCCTGCTGTGTGATTGGCGGCGACGGCACTCTCCTGGGCGTCGTCCGTGAGGCGGCCCAAGGGCAGGTGCCGATCATCGGGGTGAACCGCGGGAGCCTGGGGTTTCTCACGATCTTCTCGCCGGACGAGGCCAGGCTCGCGTTCACGGAGCTGCTCGAGGGCTCTTTCCGCGTGGACCACCGGACGATGATCGCGTGCTCGATCGGCGTCGGCCCGACGCAGCTCGCCCTGAACGACGTGCTGATCAAGGACGGGCTCAACACCCGCCTCGTCCACCTTGAGGTCTTTGCCGACGGCGACCTGGTGACCGACTACCTCTGCGACGGCCTCATCTTCGCCACGCCCACCGGCTCGACCGCGTACAACCTGTCCGCGGGGGGACCCATCATCCACCCCGCGGCGGACGTGATCGCGATGACGCCGATCTGCCCCCACACGCTGACCAACCGCTCGATCATCTTCAGGGACAGCGTGCGCCTGTGCGTGCACAACCGCACGCCGGGAACGCGCGTGCTCGTCCGCATCGACGGGCAGGGTCCGCTGGCGGCCGGCCTGGACGAGTCGATCAACATCTCCGTCTCAAAGGTGAGGCTCCCCCTCGCCCAGCCCAAGGGCTACTCCCATTTCTCGGTGGTGCGCACCAAGCTCAAGTGGAGCGGCGGCGCGGCCGAGAGGGAGGGCGCCGAGGGGGCGTCCTAGGGCCGGACGACGAGCTGCGTCCTCGCCGCCCGCCTGAGGTGGCGCCGAGCGAACGCGGCGAGGTCGCCCAGGGTGACGGCGTCGATCCTCGCGTCGAAGCTCTTCCAGTGGTTGGCCGTCCGGCCCTGCAGCACGTCGACCGCAGCCTGCATCGCCCTTGAGGAGTTCGTCTGAAGGGCGCGCCGCTGGCCCGCCTTGAGGCGCACCTGGCACCGCAGGAGCTCCTCCATGGACACTTCCCCCGCCTCCACGCGGGCGATCTCGGCCTCGATCTCCGAAAGCACCTCCCCCTCCTTCCCTGGCTGCGTCCCGGCGATGAAGTAGAACATCGCTGCGGTGCGCCCGACAATGCGCCCCGAGCGCACGAAATAGGCCAGCCCCTTCTGCTCGCGCACGCGCTCGAAGAGCCTTGAGGCCATCCCGCTGAAGAGCTCGTCGGCCACCTCGGACGCGTAGAAGTCAGGGGCGTCCAGGATTGAACCCGGGAATGCCTGCATCACGACCGCCTGCTCGCGCGCCTGCCGCTCGATGAAGTCACCGGCCTGCGCCGGGCCGCCAAAGGCGGGGCCGGCATCCAGGGGCTGACCCCTGGGGATGCGGCCGAGGAAGGCCCGCAGCTTGGGGATCAGCCTGTCGGGATTGAAGTCGCCCGCCACGGAGAGCACCGCGGCCGGACCCACGAGGAGGCGGGCCCAGAGCTGGGCGAGGTCGGCCGAGGAGGTGGCCGCAACGCCCTCGGCGTCACCCTGCGCGCTCAGCGCCATGGGATGGGCTCCGAAGAATCTTCGGCGCAGGAGCCGCCTCGCGCTGGCGACGACGTCGTCGTTCTCCTCCCGGAGGGCCGCGATCTGGGCCTCCCGCTCGGTGCGCAGCGTGTCCGCCCTGAAGGCGGGGGAGAGCGCCCCCTCCGCCAGGAGATCGAGGGCGAGCTCGGCGTCGGGCGGCAGCACCTCCACCGCCAGGCCCAGCGTGTTTTCGCCCGAAAAGGAGCTGAACGTTCCGCCCGCCTCCTCGATCCTCCGCGCCACTTCCGCCGCGGTATGCCGGCGGGTGTCCTTCGTGAGCAGGGTGGCGAGCAGGGCTGAGCTTCCCCTCCTTCCTTCTGCCTCGCTCACCGGACCGCCATGGGTGAGCAGGCGAAGGTGCAGGTTGGGCAGTCGGCGCTCCTGCTGAAAGACGATGCGCGCGCCGTTGGGCAGCCGTATCTCCTCAAACTCGTGGCGGTCGGCGGCCGTCGCCAAGACGCTCACCTCCCCCGTCGGCAGGGGTGCGGCCTCGGGCTCGAGGGAAACCGACACCAGGCGGCTGGGCACGAGGTGCACCCTCACCGCCCTCGAGAGGTCCGCCGGCCCGACCGCGCTCAGGCGCTCGAAATAAGTGCTGCTGAACTCGAGGTCGCCGACGACCACCTCGGCTGTCCCCAGTCGCGAGGCCTGTCCGCTCATCGTCTTGCACGTGTTGATCTCGCCCACCACCGACTGCCGGTAGGCTTTCCTGACCTGGCGCCCCGTGAAATGGCCGGGCTTCCCCAGGGAGGCCAGCAGCCCGCGGATCGCCGCCTCGGCCTTCTCCCGTTTTCCCGCGTCGCAGGTGAACGAGACGCAGAAGAGCCCGCTTGACCCGGGATTCCAGCTCGAGGCGTCGATCGAGTGCACGAGCCGGCGCTTCTCCCTGATCTCCTGCCAGAGAACCGAGCTGTCGCCGCCGCCGAGCGCCAGGGCGAGCAGGTCGAGCACCGGCGCCGACGGGTCGGCCAGGCCCGGTATCGGCCATGCGAGCACCGCCCGCACGACCTCGACCTTCTCGGTGCGGTGGAGAATCCTCGGGCCCAGCTGCCGGGGCTCCTCGGGCACGAGGACCGGCGCCAGCCTGGACCTGGGGGCGTTCCCGAAATGGCGCTCGACCGCCGCGCGCACCGCGCCGACGTCGACGTCGCCGGCGATCAC
>CAYNLL010000211.1:4773-5938 GCA_964398015.1 uncultured Opitutaceae bacterium
GCGAGGAGCGCCTCCCTGCCGGCCGCGACAAAGACGTCGCGGTGGCCGATCACGGGCTGGCGGTAGGGATGCTCCCTGAAGGCCGTCGCAAAGAGGGCCTCCCAGAGCCTGCTTTCGGGGTCGTCGCGGTTCATCGCGATCTCGCGCAGGATCACGTCCTTCTCCCGCGCGACCTCGTCCTCGGGCAGAGTCGAATGCAGGACGGCGTCGGCCAGGATGTCGACGGCGACCTCGAGGCGCTCGCTCGGCAGGTCGATATAGTAGACCGTTCGGTCAAAGGTCGTGTAGGCGTTGATGTACCCCCCGTTGGCCTGCACGGTCGCGGAGATCTCGCGGCCCGAGCGCCGGGTCGTGCCCTTGAACAGCATGTGCTCGAGAAAATGGGAGAGGCCCGCCCCGAGCTGCTCGCCCTCGTGGATGCTGCCGGTGCGCACCCACACCTGCACGGAGGCGAGCGCCGCCGACCGGTCCGGCTTGACCAGCAGCGTGAGGCCATTGGGCAGCACGATGCGCTCGACGGGTTCCCGCCAGAACGCATCCAGGAGCGCGCGCTCTGATCGCGGGGAGTTGGATTTGGGCATCAGCGGGCGACCTCAGGTGGATCCGACCGCCTCAGCTGCGGATGCACCCCTGGGGCGCTGTTTCTTGGGCTCAAAAGGCTTCACGAAGACGTCGTCAAAGGTGTAGATATCGGAAAAATCCTCTCGCTTGTCGCTCTCTGTCTTGCTGAAGGCGTTGTATTCAATGAGGTTAAATACGATGTCGCCGAAATGCTGGCACGTGCTCACCCCCCAGGAATTGAGCACCGTCTTCGTCAGAGGGCCATACTGCTCAAGGGCATAAGCCCGCAGCCCGTCGAGCAGCTCGGGGCCCGAGACGTGCCTGGATTTTCCGGACCTGGAGCCCTCCTTTTTCCTGATTTCCTTCACCGTGTGGTCGAGCCCGAGCCGCACAAAATCGTAGGCCTTCTTGTCAAAGCGGGTGTCCTCCTTGCAGATCAGGGCCACAATCCTTGGAAAATCCGAATCTTGCATGTTTGGCGGCGAGGTTGGCATGTGTCGCGTCGGTGCGCAATACCGCCCTTTAAATGCACCCTATCTGCGCGAATTCCGCCAAGTTGCAAAAGAATCGCTTCTGGGCTCGCCAATGGGTGAAAACACCTACA
>CAYNLL010000212.1:0-5884 GCA_964398015.1 uncultured Opitutaceae bacterium
CCGTCCTCTCCAGTTTTGGATAGCGCAATCCGCCGTCGTAGTTGAGCGCGACCGTGCGGAAGATGTCGCCCGACCTCACCAGCAGGCTGAGGGGCGAACGCTTCGCCTTGATCGCGTCCTTCAGGTCGTCCGCGTCGTAGGCGCGTCCGTTGACGGCGATGATCTTCGTGCTGACGGTCAGGCCCGCATTGAAGGCCGGACTGTCCCAAACCACCTCGGAGACCTCGCCGTCCTTGCCGAGCACGAATCCGCCGGAATATGAGAGGTCGGTGACCTTGCGCCGCTTCTCGGTGCTCTTGAACCAGTCGCTCGGCTCGTCCGCATAGGCGAGCCGGTAGCCGCCGCGTGCGAGCCCGTCGAGGGGCGCGTGCGTGCTGGTTTCATCGAGGCGCTCGCGCAGGAACCCGGCCCAATCGGAGGGTTGGACGCTGTTCAGCGTCCTGATGACGTCGTCGCGGGTGTACGTCACCTCGCCCCAGTCGCGGTCGTTGAAGCCGAAGAACGCACGCGCGAAATCGTCCATCGAGCGGGTCCCGCCGGAGAGCTGGCGGATCAGGCTGTCGGCGTCGAGCCACACGAGCAGGCCCTCGTTGTAGTAGTCCACCGAGCGCTGCCAGCTCGTCCACGGCTGGGCCCCGTGGAAGCCGATGACGGGCTCGTTCGTCGTGTCGATCAGGGGCCGCCACGTGCGGCCGACGCGGTTGTCGAGCATGGCCGCCACCTGGGCTAACGCGCCGAGCGCGTCTTCCTTGGTGAGGAGTCCGGAGCGCGCGCCCAAAACGACGCCCCAGAACTGCGTCTGGCCCTCGTAGACCCAGAGCAGGCTGTCCTGCATGGGTGCGCGGAAGTCCGGCGTCCAGAGGTCGGCCGGCCTGCGGAACTTGCCGTTCCAGCTGTGGGTGTACTCGTGGGGAAGCAGGTCGCGGGTGCTGATGGATCCCTTCCAGTCGAGGAAGTACTTTCCGCCAACGCCGTTCTCCGAGCTGCGGTGGTGCTCGAGACCGATGCCGCTCTGGCGGTCGCTCAGAGCGAGGAGCAGGTCGTAGTGGTCGTAATGCTGGGCGCCGAAGAGCTTCGCGGCCTGCACGACGAGGTTGCGGTGGAATCCGATCTGCTCGGCGGTCGCGGCCAGCTCATCGGGACGGTCCGCGACGATGTCCAGGCGCACACCCGGGACGAGCGTCTCGACGCGCATGTAGGCGCCCGCGAACGCGGGGCTGTCGACCAGCGTGTCAAACGCCACGGGCTTGTAATGGATCGTGCTTCCTGCCTGCGAAGCCGCCTCGAGCGCCGTCGCTGCCTTCCAGCCCTCCGGCAGGGCGACGGAGGCCTCGATCGAGATGCCGCGGGTATAGTAGCCCGCAGGGTAGAGGGCGACCGTGTTCCATTGAAGGTCCAGCATGTCGGGCGTGGTGACGATGCGGCCCTGCTGGGCGTCGGTCGGCGCGAGGAACTGGAATTCGACCTTGAGGAGGGTGGCTGCGGGCGGGGGAACGACGTGGAAGGCGTACACGTCCACGGTGTCCCGCGTCCACGGGACAGGCTGGCCTCCGCTGCTGACCTTGAGCCCTGCGAGCCTCGAGATGGGCCCCGAAGGAGAGTGGTTTCCCGGCAGCCATTTGGGATAGAGCAGGACCAGGGGCGCTCCGGCCGTGACGGGAACGGTCTCGGTCACCTGAAAAATCCCGTGGGTGACGTCGGTGGCATCGACGAACAGCGTCAGCGTTCCGGGATAGGGCGCGTCGCGCGCGACCGGAATGGTCTCCTCGACGGGGGTGGCCTCGGGCGCGCTGTTGGCCGCCGCCCACCCGGCGAGCGGTGCGAGGAAAGCGATCCATGCAAGGTGCTTATTCATAGGAGATTCAGCATGCTGCCTTCGCCGGAGCGCCTTAATGGACCCGGCGGCGGGGCCTGTCGACCGATAACTGGGCCCATGGGGCCCCGATCCCGGCGCCGGGTCTCCCTTCGGGCGCGCCGTTCGCGGCCTCCGCGCGAGCCCGTGTAGGACGGAGGGTGCCGCGCGCGCGGCAGCGTCTCCCGGCGCGCACGTGAAACGCCGCGCGGTGTCAAGGCCCGGCGGAAAAAAAACGGTTTGCGGAAGTGGCGGCCCGGGACCACCCTTTTCCCTCTTCGGCGTCGCGCCAGCACGGCGCGGCACTCCATGCCAGTCCACAGATCAACCCAAATTCCACCATGCCCATTGCAATAGGATCCAAGGCCCCGGACTTTACACTGAAGACGACCGCAGCCGAGGGGCTCAAGGACGTGAAGCTGAGCGACAATTTCGGCAAGAAGCAGACCGTCATCCTCTTCTTTCCCCTGGCGTTCACGGGGGTCTGCACCCAGGAGATGTGCGACGTGAGCGCGGGCCTGGGCGACTACGCCGGGCTCAACGCCGAGGTCTACGGCATCAGCGTAGACAGCCCCTTTGCGCAGGCCGCGTGGGCCAAGCAGAGCAAGATCACGGTGACGCTCCTGAGCGACCTCGACAAGAAGGTGGCCGCCGCCTACGGCGTCATCTTCCATGGCCTGGCGGGGATCGGCGACACGAGCGCCCGCGCCGCGTTCGTCATAGGGAAGGACGGCGTCGTCAAGTATGCCGAGCAGACCGCCACGCCGAAGGACCTCCCGAACTTCGCCGCCGTCAAGGCCGCGATCGCCAAATAATCCAGGCGCCGCCCCATGAGTCTGCCGTCCGACCCGTTCAAGACCCTCCAGACGTTCCAGGCCAACGGGGCGGCCCACAAGCTGCACTCCCTGCCGGCGCTTGCCGCGGCCGGCCTCGACGTCTCCAGGCTGCCGGTGTCGATCCGGCTCGTCCTTGAGTCGCTCGTGCGCAACTGCGACGGCAAGCGGGTGACCGAGCACGCGGTCCGCGCGCTCGCGACGTGGAAGGCCAAGGCGGCGCGCACCGAGGAGATCCCCTTCGTCGTTGCCCGAATCGTCCTCCAGGACTTCACGGGCGTCCCGCTCCTCGTGGACCTCGCCGCGATGCGCTCGGCGGTGGCGCGGACGGGCAGGAGCCCCAAGGTGATCGAGCCTCTTGTCCCCGTCGACCTCGTCGTGGACCACTCGGTGCAGGTGGACTTCTCCGGCAGCGCGGAGGCGCTGGCGAAAAACCTCGAGATCGAGTTTGCGCGCAACCGCGAGCGCTACCAGTTCCTGAAGTGGGGCATGCAGGCGTTCGAGACCTTCAAGGTGGTGCCCCCCGGGATCGGGATCGTCCATCAGGTCAACCTCGAGTTCCTTGCGAAGGGCGTCCTCACGGACGCGGCCGGGGTCACGTACCCGGACACCCTCGTCGGCACGGACTCGCACACGACGATGATCAACGGCCTGGGGATCGTCGGATGGGGCGTCGGCGGGATCGAGGCCGAGGCGGGCATGCTGGGCCAGCCCGTCTATTTCCTCACGCCGGATGTCGTCGGCGTCCACCTGACCGGCGCGCTGCGCGAGGGCGTCACGGCGACCGACCTCGCCCTCACGATCACGCAGCTCCTGAGGAAGGCGAAGGTCGTCGGCAAGTTCGTGGAGTTCTACGGGCCCGGGGCGGCGGCCCTCCCCGTGGTCGACCGCGCCACGATCGGCAACATGGCCCCCGAGTACGGCGCCACGATGGGCTTCTTCCCGATCGACGCCGAGTGCTCGAGCTACCTCCTGGCGACGGGCAGGAGCCCCGAGCAGGTCGCCGTCTACGAGGCCTACTACAGGGCCCAGGGCCTCTGGGGCATCCCGGTCAAGGGTCAGATCGACTACTCTCAGGACATCGACCTCGACCTGGGCGCGGTCGTCCCGAGCGTCGCGGGCCCCAAGCGACCGCAGGACAGGATAGAGCTTCCCCAGCTCAAGCAGGAGTTTGTCGGCTCGTTCTCCAGGCCCGTCTCGGAGAACGGATTCGGCAAGAAGGCAGAGGACCTGCGCTCGGTCTCCTCCGACGTCTCGATGAACGGCCGAGGCCCCGCGAGGGTCGGCCACGGCAGCGTCCTGATCGCGGCCATCACCAGCTGCACCAACACCTCCAATCCCTCGGTCATGCTGGCCGCGGGGCTGCTGGCGAAGAAGGCCGTCGAGCGCGGGCTCAAGGTTGGGCCCGCCGTCAAGTCGTCGCTTGCCCCGGGCTCCCGGGTCGTCACGGACTACCTCGAAAAGGCGGGCCTCCAGACGTACCTCGACGCGCTGGGCTTCCAGACCGTCGGCTACGGCTGCACGACGTGCATCGGCAACTCGGGCCCCCTTTCGGTCCCGATCGAGGAGGCGATCGCGAAGAACGACCTCGTCGCGGCCTCGGTCCTCTCGGGCAACCGCAACTTCGAGGCCAGGGTCCACCAGAGCATCAAGGCCAACTTCCTCATGTCCCCCCCGCTGGTCGTCGCGTTCGCGCTGGCGGGAAGGATCGACATCGACATGACCCGCGAGCCGCTGGGCAGGGGATCCGACGGCAGGGACGTGTTCCTGGCCGACATCTGGCCCTCGCTGTCCGAGGTGCGCGACCTGATGCAGTCGGCGCTCAAGCCCGAAGTCTTCCGCAGGCTCTACAGCAACTTCACGGCGCAGAACCCCAAGTGGAATGAGATCCCGTCGTCGACCGGGGACACCTACGCGTTCGACGCGAAGTCGACCTACATCCAGGAGCCCCCGTTCTTCGCCGGATTCACGATGGAGCCGGGAAGCATCGCGGAGCTGAAGGGGGCGCGGGCGCTCGGCGTCTTCGGCGACTCGGTCACGACCGACCACATCTCCCCCGCGGGCTCCATAAAGAAGACCTCCCCGGCCGGGCGGTTCCTGCTTGAGAACGGCGTGGCCTTCGAGGACTTCAACAGCTACGGCTCGCGGCGCGGCAATGACCGCGTCATGACGCGCGGCACGTTCGCGAACGTCAGGATCAAGAACCTCATGCTCGGGGGCGAGGAGGGCGGCAGCACGCTCCTGCAGCCCGAGGGCACAAAGATGTCGATCTTCGACGCCGCCGCGGAATACCGCAGGCGGGGGACGCCGCTCGTCATCCTCGCGGGCCAGGAGTACGGCACTGGCTCGTCACGGGACTGGGCCGCGAAGGGGACGAACCTCCTCGGCGTCCGGGCGGTGGTCGCGCAGAGCTACGAGCGCATCCACAGGAGCAACCTTGTCGGCATGGGCGTTCTTCCGCTGCAGTTCAAGGAGGGGACCACGGCGCAGACCCTCGGGCTCGACGGCTCGGAGAGCTACGATGTGCTCGGCCTCGGCCAGTCGCTCAAGCCGCAACAGGACGTGACGCTTCGGATCACCCGCAAGGGCGGAGCGACCCAGGACGTCCCCGTCCGCTGCCGCATAGACACGCCGATCGAGATCGAGTACTACCAGCACGGGGGCATCCTGCCGTACGTCCTTCGCCAAATCCTCTCAACGACGTGATTCCCGACGCGGCAAAGCCCGTTTACCTTGTCGACGCCTATTCCGACCCCGTGGTCGTGCGGATAGAGGGCAGGGCCAGCTTCCTCAACAGCGCCTGCCTGCGCGACTTCATGGCGCAGATGGTGAAGACCGGCAAGAGCCGCTTCGTCATCGACTTCATGCGCTGCACCAGCATGGACAGCACGTTCCTCGGGGTGCTCGCCGGAATCGCCCTTGAGCTGCGCAAGAGCGCCGTCAAGGGGAGCCTGGTGCTGGCGCGCATGGGCCAGCGCAACCTCGAGCTCATCCGAAACCTCGGGCTGCACAAGCTGCTCACGGTCGACGCATCGGAGGGAGGCGTGAACCTCGAGAACTGCGACACGCCTCTGGTGACGGGCAGCCGCAGCGAGCTTGAGAACGCGCGCATGGTCCTCGAGGCGCACGAGAACCTCGTCAGCGCGGAGGAAAGCAACCGCGGGAAATTCCAGGACGTGCTCGTCTTCATGAAGAACCG
>CAYNLL010000213.1:0-5862 GCA_964398015.1 uncultured Opitutaceae bacterium
CGCGGCCCTCCCCGCGTCGTCACTGTTCATGACCCCCTTCAGAACAATGGGGAGCCTTGTCTGCGCACGCAGCCAGTCCAAGTCCTTCCACGTCAGCGTCGGGTCTAGTACCGCGCTGTAGATCCCCTTCTGCCCCTCCGGCACGTGGTGGCTGCCTGTGGCGGTCGCCAGACCCTTCAGGTTCGCCTGCGCCAGACCCGGCGGCAGGACAAAACGGGCGCGGTGTTCCCGGTAGCGGGCGCCCAACACGGGCGTGTCAACCGTCACGACGAGCGCTCCGTAGCCTGACATTTCGGCGCGCCGCACGAGCTCGGCCGTGAATCCCCTGTCGGGCTGGATGTAAAGCTGAAACCAGAGCGGGCACGCGGCGGCGGCGGCCACCTCCTCAAGGGTGACCGTCGAGAAGCTGCTCAGCACCAAGGCCGCCCCTGCCGACGCGGCGCCCCTCGCCGTCTCCAGCTCGCCTTCGGGGTGCAGGAGCTTCTGGTAGGCAATGGGGGCTAGGAGAATCGGATGGGCGAGCTGGCGGCCGTAGAGCGTCACGCGCGTGTCGATGTGCGACACGTCCACCAGGTTGCGGGGAAGGAGGCGAATGAGCTCGTAGGCCTCGCTGTTCCAGCGGCACGTCAGCTCATCCGCTGCGCCGCTGTTGATGAATTCCCAAGCCATCGCCGACATCCGCTCGGGCGCAAGCCGCTCGTAGTCTCTGAGCTCTAGGGGTTCGGACATCGGCCCCATATTTGGTCCGTGTCGTCCTCCCCAAGCAAGGCGATAAGGCCGCTCCCTGGCGCGGCCGCCGGCTCAGGGCACGGCGGCTCCCCTCGCCTACCAGAAGAAGTACTTCTCTGAGTTGACGAGAAACCCCGTGGTCGGCGGCCGGATCAAGGTGCGCCAGACCGAGGCGTATTCGGACCAGGGGCCCTCGATCACTGAGTCGCAGATGATCTCTGACTTGAAGCGAGGACCCGAGGTCCGGCGGTTGATCCTCTGCTGGAAGAGCGCGTGCCCCTCCGCCGTGGAAAAGAACAAGCAGCGCCTCTCGAAGAGGTCGGACGGCGCGTCAATGACTGCCAGCCCTTGGGAAACGCGGCGCAGGCCAAGGACATATTCGTTGCGGGCGAGCTCCATGACCGCGCGTTCGCACGCGCCGAAAAAATCCACCGCCGCTCCCTGCCCATAGGCGAAGCAGTCCGGCCTCACCTCCCTGAACACGACGACGGTGACCCCGAAGCCAATCGGGCTCGGCAGCACCAGAGCGCTGATTCCGGGCCAGTCCGTCGAGCGAACCTCGCCGTCAAGCACCCCCTCCCACCAGGAGATGATGCTCACGCGCTCGACGGCCTCCAGCTGCGCGCGTCTCCGCGCCTCCGTGCGAAAGAGACCGGGGAACGCAGCCATGCCGTTGGACGACTCGTCGACGTCAAAGCCGTAGAGCTCCCTGTCAGGCGCCCGGACCTTCACGCGGTAAGCCCATCGCTCCATGGTCTCGGAGATGGCCATGTAGCGCGCCACCATCGGCGTGTCCGAAGTCCCCGTGCCGTCGGCGTCGCTGTAGAGCGCGAATTTTCTCCTCTTTGTGACAACCTTGTCAGACAGCCATGCGTTCGCCTGGTACATCGGCCGGCCGTAGACGGCAAATTCGCGGAGAAGGACCCGGGACACCGGCCCCCCCTCGGACTCGAGGACGTTGCGGTAGCGATAGCCTGCGACGCTGATCATTGAAGCGACGTTAGCCGTGGAACGCGATCAAGGGCCCTGGGCTTCAGTTAACATCGGCTTCGCACGGAAGGACGCAGCCTAGTGCGGGTGAGGAGTCGACGCATGCCTCGGTCCTGTGCCCGAGGGATTGGGTCAAAGGGTCAAGCTGCTGAGCTGCCCGAGCCAAGCCCGCTGAAAGCAGCAAGCTCGATACGATTCCAAGCACCATACGTTTAATTGTTTTCATCGACCTGCAAACTCGGTGAACCTCGCTCGCCCGACCATCCGATAAATTGCATGATTTAATGCCCATGCTTACGTGTTTTTCAGTATAGGCCTAGTGCTGCGACGTGTCCCGCAGTTGCCAACGGCCACATGCCCAAGAAGTATAAGTCCGTGAAATCCTTGAGATTGCTCCGATGCCTTTGCATCGTCGCCGTCGCGGTTCCCACTGCGGCCACCGCCGAAGAGGGCCGGCCCGTCGTCTCGGGTTTCACGGTCAACGAGACCGGGGACGCGGGTCCCGTCTGGACGACCACCCAGGGCGCAAACGACGTGCTCTACTTTGGCGGCAACGCGGTCCTCAGCTTCGATGGCGAGCGTTGGAAGAAGTATCCCGTCCCCGATAGCTATGCTGTCCGCGGCCTGGCGTTCGGCGCCAACGGGCGCCTTTGGACCGGTTCATTGAATGAGGTGGGCTATTTCGACAAGACGGAGCAGGGCCTCTCAGCCTATCATTCGCTGGTGGACTTCCTGCCCAAGAAGGACCGGGAATTCGCCGACGTCTGGCATGTCTACGCCCATGGCGACGGCGCCATCTTCGTCACGACGTGGTCGATCCTGGACTGGGACGGCAAGGCCTTCAAGGTCTACCCCATGCCCGGGTCGCGAAGGCTCGTGGCGATTCAGACGGAAGGGCGGATTTTTGTCTGCCAGGCCGGCTCCGGGGTCTGGTCCCTCGACGCCGACGGCCCGCACCTTTTCATCCCCGCGGAAACATTGGACCATGCCGCCGTCTTCTGGATCGAGAAGCAGCCGGAGGGATGGCTGATCGGCACGACGAGGGGATTGTTTTCCTACAGGGGAAACAAGCTCACGGAGATCGACGGCGAAGTCGGCGCATTTCTCAGGAGGAGCAACCTGGTCTCGGCCTGCAGGCTTCCGCAAGGCGAACTCTGCCTCGGCACGCTCACCGGAGGGATAGCAGTCGTCGGCCGCTCCGGGGCGCTTGAAAGGATCATCACCACTGCGGACGGCCTGCTTTCGCGCAGCGCGTATTCCCTTTTTGTCGCGAGCGACGGCGCGCTTTGGACGACGTCCTCGGTGGGGATATCGCGCATAGTCCTCAATTCCGGCGTGACGTTGTTTGACTCGCGCGAGGGTCTTGTCAGCAAGTCGTGCAACGCCATTGCGCAAAGCGGCCCCCGCATCCTCGTGGCCACGGAGGAAGGGATCGTGGGGCTGTCCACGGCGGATGGTCCCTCCGCGCGCTTCGAGCCCATGCCCGAGCTATCGGCGCGCTACACAAACCTCGAGGCCGCGCCCGACGGAAGCGTCTTCGCGTCGGGCTTCAAGCGGGTGGACCGAATCCAAGGGCACAATGCCACTGAGGTCTTCTCGGCCAACACGGACGTGTTCCTCTTTCGCCGCTCCGTGTCCGACCCCGCCAGCTTCCTAGCAGGTGAAGCCTACGACATCGTAAGGCTTGGGCCGCAGGCAGGGGGAGGCCTGCACTCGAACACGCTCGCACACCTTCCCGACCTGCCGCAGACGATGGCCGAAGACAGCCTTGGAAACATCTGGATCGGCACGCACTCGAGGGGTGCCTTTGTCATACGCCGCTCGAACGGAAATTACGCTTCCCTCGGCCGCATCTCAGACTCCGGCACGGGCTCCGAGAAGGGGTCCGTTCGCGTTGCGCGCGTCGGGGCATACGTTGCGGTCTTCACGTCCGCGGGGGTCGACCTGTATACTGCCCCGTCCCAGCCGCCGCTCCCGGCCGCCAGCGCGCCTCGCACCCGCGCGGCCGCCATCTCCAACCGGGATTCAGACGGTTCGGTCTGGGTGACATTTGAGAGTCCGTTTCCCGACGGCCCAAGCACGCCCGTGGTGGGGCGCCTTTCCGTGGACGCGGCTGGGCGCTCGCAATGGAAGCCCTTCGTCGTTCCCGGGGTTGCCGACGCCGGCGACCTGCAGTCGATGTTTGTGGACGACCGAGGCATTGTCTGGCTCGGCGGCACCGAGGGATTGCTGCGCATAGAGCCCCGCCGCCTCGAGCCCGTCGACGCCCCACGTGCCCCGCTGCTCGTCTCAAGCGTGGCTCCCGACGAAAGGCTTCCCGCCAAGAGGAATTCAGTGAGCTTCGAATTTTCGGCGCTCGAATACGGCAGGCGCGCGTCGGTTCGCTTCCATACGAGATTCTCGGGAGGCAGCAACGAATGGTCGGCGCCGAACAACAACAACCACCTTGACCTGGCCGGCCTGCAGAACGGGCAGTACGAGTTCGAGGTTCGCGTCGTCAACGACGAGGGCCTGGTGGGACTCGCCACCGTTCGCAGGTTCACGGTGCTGCCGCCCTGGTACCGCACGGTGCCGGCTCTCATCGTGCTCGGCCTTCTGGTCGTCGCGGGATTCTTCGGTGCGCTCCAATGGCGCCTGGCGTTCCTGCGCCGGCAGAACGCGCGCCTGGAGGCCCTCGTGCGGAAGAAGACGGAGCAGCTCGAGAAGGCCAACGAGGCGAAGTCCGAATTCCTCGCGAACATGAGCCACGAGATCCGAAACCCCATCTCGGGCATCCTCGGCCTCTCGCTCGCGTTTGACGACACCCCTCTCGACGCGCGGCAGCGCCAGCTGGCCAAGTCCATCAACAGCTGTGCAAACCTGCTTGCGACGCTCGTCGACGACGTGCTCGATTTCGCAAAGATCGAGGCCGGAAAGATCGAGCTGCGCTCCTCCGCGTTCTCCCCGCGCGACCTCCTCGAGCAGTGCGCCGCGATGGTGAACGAGGAGGCCCTTTCCCAAGGGAGCAGCATCTCCGTCTCCGTCGCGCCGAAGATGCCCGAACAGTTCGTGGGGGACGCCGCGCGCGTGCAGCAGATCGTCCTGAATTATCTCACCAACGCGCTCAAGTTCGGCGCGGGAAAGCCCATCGAGGTTGGCGCGGTTCCCGGGTTTCACGACCGGGTGCGTTTTTTTGTGAGGGACCAGGGCTCCGGGATGACGGAGGCGGAGATAGCGACCCTCTTCACGAAGTTCACCCGACTGGAGTCGGCGAGGACGGGCAATATCCGCGGAACCGGCCTGGGCCTCGCCGTCTGCCGGCTGCTCGCCGGGAAGATGGGAGGCAGGGTCGGCGTCGAATCAAAGCCCGGCGAGGGCTCGACCTTCTGGGCGGAGATCCCGTTCATCGCGATGGGCGACGCGCCCGTTGCCGACGCGCCCAAACACGCGCAGACGACGCCCCTGCGCGCGCTCATCGTGGAGGATATCGATTACAACATCATCGCGATGCAGGCCGTGCTGCGCAGGCTCGACATCCAATCCGACGTGGTCACCGACGGCAACGCCGCGCTCGTGCGCCTGCAGAGCTCGTTCTACGACGTGGCGTTCCTGGATTGGAACCTGCCCGGCCTCATCGGCACAGAGGTCGCGGCCCGCTACCGCGCCGTCGAGCCCTCGACCCGGCGGACGATCATCATCGCGACCACTGCCCATTCCGCCGACCTGAACCGAGAGGCATGCCTTCAGGCCGGAATGGACGCGTTCATCTCCAAGCCGATCACCCCCGCAAAGATAGCGGATGCGCTGCGCGACTTGCGCGGGTCGCTCCGCACGGCGGGTTCGATCGAGGTGCGCTCGCAGAACATCACGCTGGAGCCGCCGGGCGACATCGACATGGAGATGCTGCGGTTTCTAGGCAACGAGACGCTTGAGGGCGTGGGCGTGGAAGAGCCGCACGTTGCGCATCATGAGGAGCGAGGTGAAGAGCGGGAGGGAGAGGAGATTTCCGCCCTTTTTGTCCAGCGCGGCGCGGGCGGCGTCGTTGAGGCCAAAGAAGGGGTAGCAATAGCTGTGGCGCTCCACCGGCACGCCGCCGATCTCCTCGGCGCGAGCGCGGGCGAGGGCGGCGCTGGTGACGATGACCGGACGCAGGCCGGCGCGTTG
>CAYNLL010000214.1:0-5855 GCA_964398015.1 uncultured Opitutaceae bacterium
GAGGTCGACCTGCTGATCGGCAACCCCGAGAAGGCGACGCGCCAGCTCGGCTGGAGCCCCAGGGTCCGCTTCCGCGAGCTTGTGAAGATCATGGTCGACCACGACCTTGAGCTCGCCAAGCGCGAGTCGCAGATCTCGAAGCTCCCGCCTCCGTGACAAAGCTGTTCATCGCAGGCCACCGCGGGATGGTCGGCTCCGCCCTCGTGCGGAGGCTCGGGGGCGAGCCCGGCCTGTCCCTCCTCCTGAGGGAGCGCGGGGAGCTCGACCTGGCGGACCAGGCCGCCGTCGCGGCGTTCCTTGCAGCGCAGAGGCCCGACACGGTGATCGTCGCCGCGGCCAAGGTCGGGGGCATCCACGCGAACAGCGCCTACCCGGCCGAGTTCCTCCACGACAACCTCGCCATCGCCCTGAACACGATCCACGGCGCCTGGAGGGCAGGGGTCCGCAGGCTCCTCTTCCTCGGAAGCTCGTGCATCTACCCGAAGCACGCCGCGCAGCCGATGGCGGAGGACTGCCTGCTCACCGGAGCCCTGGAACCCACGAACGAGGCCTACGCCGTGGCCAAGATCACTGGGCTAAAGCTCTGCCAGTACTACCGAAGGCAGCATGGCGTGCTGTTCCACTCGGCCATGCCGACGAACCTCTACGGCCCGGGCGACAACTACCACCCCAGGAACTCGCACGTGCTGCCGGCGCTCATCCGCCGCTTCCACGAGGCCCGCGAATCCGCGACGCCGCAGGTGACGGCGTGGGGCTCGGGGACGCCGAGGAGGGAGTTCCTCCATGTCGACGACCTGGCGGACGCCTGCGCGTTCCTTCTCGGCCTCGAGGATCCGCCGGACTGGGCCAACGTCGGGACCGGCACGGACGTCACCATCAGGGAGCTGACCGAGATCGTCGCGGAGGTGACCGGGTACGCGGGCAGGATAGCCTGGGATGCCTCGATGCCCGACGGGACGCCGCGCAAGCTCCTCGACGTCTCGAGGCTGTCGACGCTCGGGTGGAGGGCGCGCATCGCGCTGCGCGAGGGCGTCGCCGCCACGTACCGGAGCTTCCTGGCAGAGAAGAAGGCTGGCACCCTGCGCGAATGACGCGCCGCACCCGTGGCTGAGGACACACCCGCTGCGCCCCTTGAAGTGGAGGATACCGGCCCCAAGAAGTCGTTCTGGGGGCACCTGAACGACCTGCGGAACGCGCTCATCCGGTCCTCGATCGCCATCGGGGCCTCGCTGGTCCTGTGCCTTTTCCTGTCCCCGTGGATCGTCAAGGTCCTCATGCATCCGCTCGCGCGGATGCACATGTTCGAGAAGCCGAAGCCCACGGTGACGTTCCAGATCGGCACGGCCAAGCTCGGTCCCTACGAGGTCACGCGCGAGCAGTTCCCCGGCCTGCCGCCGGGCGACGCCCCCAATGTCGTGTTCACGGTCGGCACGGCGCAGGTGGGCGGCCAGCAGGTGCTGACCGTCACGCAGGACCCCTCGTCGCCCCCGGGGGACCTCATCGACATCCGCCTCCACAACCTGAGCCCCGCCGAGGGCTTCATGATCGCCTTCCACGTGGCCTTGTTCGCGGCCGTGGCCGTCTCGTCGCCGTTCTGGATCTACTTCATGGGGGGCTTCCTGCTCCCCGCCCTCAACCTGAGGGAGCGCAGCGTGGTCTCCAGCTGGCTCGGCTGGTCGGTGGCCCTCTTCCTCGCCGGCGTCCTCTCGACCTACTTTGTCCTGCTGCCGGTGGCGCTGCGCGCCGCCGTGCAGTATTCCGCGATCCTCGGGTTCTCGGCGCAGGACTGGCGCGCCGAGGAGTACATCAACTTCGTGTGCAAGTTCATCTTCGGCATGGGACTCGGCTTCCAGTTCCCGCTCGTCGTCCTGTTCCTCGTCAAGATAGGCGTCCTCTCGCACGCGGACCTTTCGAAGTACCGCCGCCACGTGGCGGTTCTCTCGCTCATCCTCGGGGCGGTCCTGACCACTCCCGAGGTGGTGACCCAGGTGGCGATGGCGATCCCCCTCTACCTCCTCTACGAGGTCTGCATCTGGATCGCGTGGTACTGGGAGCGCAAGAAGAGGGCAGCCGCCTGACGCCGCGGGCCGCCCGCCGCCCCCCCCCGTGATCGAGTTCGAACACGCCCTGCTGCTGCTCCTGCTGACGGCGGTCCTGAGCGTCGTCGGAAGGTGGCTGCCGTGGCCGCAGCTCATCACCTACATGGCCGGGGGGATCGGCGCCGCCTTCCTGCCGGGCTTTCCTCCCCTGGCGCTCGACCCCGGCTTCTTCTTCCTGTGCTTCCTGCCGCCGCTCATTTTCTCCGACGGGTGGCTGATGCCCCTGCGCGAGTTCACGCGGGCCAGGAGGCCGATCCTCCTCCTCTCCGTCGGGCTGGTCGCGTTCACCACGGTCGCCGTTGGGCTCGTGGCGCATGCGCTCGTGCCGGGGATCCCGCTGGCGATGGCGTTCGCGCTCGGCGCCATCGTCTCACCGACCGACGCGGTGGCCGTGAGCGCGGCCACCGAGCACCTCAGGGTGCCCGCCCGCCTCACCACCATCCTCAACGGCGAGAGCCTCATGAACGACGCCACGGGCCTCGTCTCCTTCAGGTTTGCCCTGGGCGCCGTCGTGATGGGCGGGTTCTCGCTCAGGAGCATGGCGCTCGAGTTCGTCGTCCTCGCGCTCGGCGGCTTCCTCGTCGGGCTGGGGGCGGGCTATGCCATCGGCCGCCTGCGCGACCTCCTGCGCCACCTCAACGCGAGCGACAGCCTGATCGAGACGACCCTCTCGCTCCTGACGCCCTACGCCGCCTACCTGCTCGCGGAGCGCCTGAGCCTCTCGGGCATCCTCGCGGTCGTCGCGGCGGGGCTCTACTCCGGATGGCGGGACCCCGTCCGGATGGACGCCGAGGCGCGCCAGACCGCATTCGGCGTGTGGTCGCTGGCGATCTTCTGGCTGAACGGGATCGCCTTCGTGCTGCTGGGCCTGCAGTTCCCGGGGATCTTCGCGGCAGTGATCCACCAGTTCAGCGCGGGCCAGCTGGCATGGCTCACGTTCGCGGTGTCCGCCACGGCGATCGTCGCGCGGATCGCCTGGGTCTTCCCGGGCACCTACCTGCCGTTCCTCCTGCCGAGCGTGCGCCGGACGGAGGCGAGGCCCCCGAGGGCGAACGTCTTTGTCGTCAGCTGGGCGGGCATGCGCGGCACGGTCACGCTGGCCGCGGCGCTCTCGATCCCGCTCTTCCTGCCCGACGGCGGGCCCTTCCCGGGCCGCGCCATCGTGATCTTCCTGGCCTTCGGGGTGATCGCGACCACCCTCCTGCTCCAGGGCACGACGCTGGAGCCGCTCATCCGCAGGCTGGGCATCCGCGAGGACGAGAGCCGGCCGCGGGAGGAGCGGCTCGCTCGGATGACCGCGGTCGAGGCGGGGCTTGCGGCGCTCCGCGCGCTCGAGGCCGCGGCCGAGACGCCCGACCATGCCGCTGCGCTCGGCCAGGTGGTCGCGGAGTACGAGCAGCGCCTCGCGGTCCTCGCGACGGAGGGGGAGACCCGCAGGAGCGCCCAGAAGCGGCGTAGCGCCGGTCACGGGTACCGCCTCGCCGCCCTGAGGGCCGAGAGGGAGGCGCTCGACGGGCTCTGGCGCGCCAACGCCATCATCGACGAGGTGCACCGGCCCCTCCAGCAGCTCCTCGACCACGAGGAGTCGCTGCTGCGCGGCTCCACGCCCGCGGCCGACTAGGCCTACCGGTTGACCGACTGCATGCTGTGGGCCGGATAGCGCTCGCCCGCGGCCGAGCCCGACGGGAGGGCTTCGCCGATCCGCCTCAGGTCCCCGGGCGTCAGCCGGACGCCGAGCGCGCCCAGGTTCTCGTCGAGGTAGCGCGAGCGCTTGGTGCCCGGGATGGGGACGATGCCGTCGCCCTGGGCCATGACCCAGGCCAGCGCGAGCTGGCCCGGGGTGCAGCCCTTCGCCGCGGCGAGGTCCGCGATCCTGGCCGCGAGGTCCAGGTTCTTCTGGAAGTTCGCGCCCTGGAACCGCGGCGAGTTCCTCCGGTAGTCGTCCGCGGGAAGATCCTCCAGCGTCTTGAACTGCCCGGTTAGGAAGCCCCTGCCGAGCGGGCTGTAGGCGACGAACCCGATCCCGAGCTCGCGCGCCGCCGGCAGGATCGCGTCCTCCGGGTCGCGGCTCCAGAGCGAGTACTCGGTCTGGAGCGCGGCGATCGGGTGCACGGCCGCCGCCCGCCGGAGCGTGGCGGGCGCCGCCTCAGAGAGGCCGAGGAAGCGGACCTTGCCCGCCGCGACGAGTGCAGCCATCGCGCCGACGGTCTCCTCGATCGGGACCCTCGGGTCGACGCGGTGCTGGTAGTAGAGGTCGATCACGTCGACCTTCAGGCGCGCGAGGCTCGCCTCGCAGCAGTCCCGCACGTATGCCGGGTCGCCACGGACCCCGAGGAATTCCCCGGTGGGGCCTCGGACATTGCCGAACTTCGTCGCCACGACGACGCCGTCGCGTCGCCCGTCGATCGCCCTGCCGACGAGAACCTCGTTGCGCCCGGAGCCATACATGTCCGCCGTGTCCAGGAAGTTCCCTCCCGCGTCGAGGTACCTGTGGATCACGCGGATCGACTCCGCGTCGTCCATTTGGGACGGCGAGTAGAACTCGCTCATGCCCATGCACCCGAGGCCCAGCGCGGAGACGCGCAGTCCCCCGCGCCCCAGGGTGCGTTCCTCGAGTGTGCCGCTCATGGCCACACTTAACCCGCCGCGACGTGGGCCGCAAGGGGCGGCCCCCTTTTTGACCGCCCTTGTCCGCTTGCGGTCGGGACCGGATGGGGTTCTATTCGTCGCCCACCATGATCTCTCCCGAGACACTCAACCAGATCGAGAACATCAAGAAGCGCGCCGGACACCTGTGGAGGTTTCTTTGACGTCGACCAAAAGCGCAGGGAGATAGAGGCCATGGACGCCCAGATGGGCGACCCCGGGTTCTGGGACAACAACGAGAGGGCGCAGAAGCACATTTCCAAGCTAAACGGGCTCAAGCGGATGGTGCACCCGGTCGTGGCGTTCCAGGGGAAGGTCGAGGATACGGCCGTCATGCTCGAGCTGGTCGAGGGTTCCGAGCCCGCTCAGAAGGAGGCGCACGAGAGGGAGCTCGCGGAGGCCGTGTCGGCCATGGGCGAGGAGCTCGACAGGCTGGAGATCGCCTCGTTCCTCACGGGACAGTTCGACCGCAACAACGCGATCCTCTCCATCCAGGCGGGCGCGGGCGGGACCGAGTCCTGCGACTGGGCGGACATGCTCTTTAGGATGTACAACCGCTGGGCCGAGAGGCGCGGCTTCTCGGTCGAGGTCCAGGACGTGCAGGTCGGCGACCAGGCAGGGATCACAAAGGCCACGCTGCTGCTCAAGGGCGAGAACGCCTACGGCTATGCGAAGGCGGAGCGGGGCGTCCACAGGCTCGTGCGCATCAGCCCCTTCGACTCCAACAAGCGAAGGCACACCTCGTTCTGCGCCGTCGACGTGATCGCCGAGATCAACGAGGACATCGAGATCGAGGTCCCGGAGAGCGAGCTCCGCGTCGACGTGTACCGCTCATCGGGGAAGGGGGGCCAGGGCGTCAACACCACCGACTCCGCTGTGCGCATCACCCACATCCCGACCGGAATCGTGGTGGTGTGCCAGAACGAGCGCTCCCAGATCAAGAACCGCGCGAGCGCGATGAGCGTCCTGAAGGCGAGGCTCTATGAGAAGAGGATAGACGAGCAGCGCAGCGAGATGGAGCGCTTCTACGGTGAGAAGGGCGAGATAGGATGGGGAAGCCAGATCCGCAGCTACGTCCTGCAGCCCTACCAGATGGTGAAGGACCTGCGC
>CAYNLL010000215.1:0-5855 GCA_964398015.1 uncultured Opitutaceae bacterium
TATCGACCTTCTCGGACCTCAACCCGAAGGGATTCGGGCTCATCCAGCGCGAGCGCCGCTTCGACGACTACCAGGACCTCGAGGCCTCCTACCACCTGCGCCCCAGCGCATGGGTGGAGCCCGTCGGCCTCTGGGGCCGGGGGGCGGTGCGCCTCGTGGAGCTGCACGCCCCGGACGAGACCTACGACAACATCACCGCCTTCTGGGTGCCCGACGCGCTCCCGCCTCCCGGCGAGCCGATCGAGCTCACCTACCGGCTGCACTGGTTCACCGACCAGATCCACCCGCCCGCGGGCTACGTGGAGGCGACCCGCCTGGGGAGGTCCGCGACCCAGGAGAAGGAGCTGCAGCGCTTCATCGTCGACTTTGACGGGGCCTACCTCGGCAAGCAGGGACCCGACCCCCTGATCGAGCCCGTCGTCACGGTCGGCCCGGGCGCTACCCTCGTCAATTCGACGCTCCAGAAGAACCCGTTCAACGGCACGTGGAGGGTCGCCTTCGCCCTCAGGCCCGACGGGTCGGGGCGCGCCGTGGACCTGCGCTGCTTCCTGCGCAAGCCGCCGCACGTCCTCACCGAGACGTGGAGCTACCTGTGGCAGCCGTGAGCGACGCCGTGCAGGACGGGGCGGCCGCTGTAGGGCTGCCCGAGGCCTTCCGGCCGAGGACCGGCACGATGGAATCCTGGAATGCCGCGTACGTGCGCGTGGAGGACTACCTGCGCGCGCACCGGATCCACAACCGCCTCCACCAGAGCCGGCTGATCCAGAAGATCCTGGAGCGGGCGGCGCGGCGCCACGAGGCCCACCCGGCCCTCGACCCGACGACGATCGCCTCCGAGGAGACCGAGGCGCTGATGGATGCGTGGTTCGCCGAGGTGCTCGACGAGAAGGGGGTGCCCCACGACCGCCTCGCGGTCGACGGCAGGGTTGCCCTGCTGCTCTGCGACGGCCCCGAGCGGTGGCCCTACGCCTTCCTCGACGAGGAGCACATCCCGGAGGACTTCGCGAGGGCGATGAGGTCGAGCAACCTCGAGGCCGGCCCCGACCTGGCGGTCTCGAGCATGGTGCCCCGGCCGATCGACCTGGGGCGCATCACCGAGGCCGCCGGCGACACGCTCGAGCGCTTCGAGCGGTTCCCGGCCCTGCGCACGCTGCTCCTCTGGCTCGTCTTCGCCTCGGCCCTTGCGGGGATCTTCTACATGACGCGCTGACGCCCGGCCGATGCGGATAACCCCCACAGGGCACATGGACCCCGCGCGCCTGAACCGGCGCCGCTTCCTCTTCTTCTCGTCGATCTTCGGGCTCACGAGCCTGGCCACCTGGTTCGTCGCCGACCTCTACTGGCGCGACGGCCTCACGGGCCTGGAGATCGTGCTCCTGGTCCTCTTCGTCCCGCTCTTCGCCCAGATCTCGGTGGGCTTCTGCACCGCCTTCGCCGGTTTCTACGTGATCAACCGCGGCGGCGACAGCGCCCGCATCTCGGCCTCGTCGCCGGAGGGGGGGCCCTACAGGCTCGCCTCGACCGCGATCGTGATGCCGATCTACAACGAGGACGTGAGCCGTGTCTTCGAGGGGCTTCGCGTGGTGTTCAAGTCGGTGCAGCGGACGCAGGGCGCGGATCATTTCGACTTCTTCGTCCTCTCCGACTCGAACCAGCCCAACCAGTGGATCCGCGAGGAGATCGCGTGGGCGGAGCTCTGCAAGCAGGTGGGCGGATTCGGGAAGATCTTCTACCGCAAGCGCCGGCAGCCGATCAACAAGAAGGCCGGGAACGTGGCCGACTTCCTCCGGCGCTGGGGCAAGAACTACAGGTACATGGTGGTGCTGGACGCCGACTCCGTCATGACCGGCGAGGCCCTGGCCCGGCTGGTCACGCTCATGGAGGAGAACCCCTCCGCCGGGATCATCCAGACGGCGCCGCGTGTCATCCGCGGCGAGACTCTCTACTCGCGGCTCCAGGCGTTCGCCAACCGCCTCTACAGCCCGCTCTACCTGGCCGGCCTCAACTACTGGCAGCAGCACGAGGGCAACTACTGGGGGCATAACGCGATCCTGCGGGTGAAGCCGTTCATGGACCACTGCGCGCTCCCGGACCTTCCCGGCAACGAGCCGTTCGGCGGGCGGATCCTCTCGCACGACTTCGTGGAGGCGGCGCTGATGCGCAAGGCGGGGTGGGGGGTGTGGCTCGCCCACGACGTCGACGGCAGCTACGAGGAGGGGCCGCCGACCCTGATCGAGAGCGCCAAGCGCGACAGGCGCTGGAGCCAGGGCAACCTGCAGCACACCTGGCTCCTGACCGCGCGGGGCTTCCGGCCGGCCAACCGCTTCCACCTGCTGATGGGGGTGATGGCCTACGTCTCCTCGCCGCTCTGGCTCCTCTTCCTGGTCCTGAGCACCGTGGAGATGGTGAACGAGTCGAGGGCCGGCTCGACGGACGCGGCCTTCGGGTTCGAGGATACGACCTCCGTGTTCGGCTACATGGTGGCGATCCCCGAGGCGCTCACGCTGTTCTCGCTCACGATGCTCCTGCTGTTCCTGCCGAAGTTCGTGAGCGTCGTCGTCACGCTCGGCCAGCCCAAGGAGGTGGCCCTCTTCGGGGGCCGCTGGCGCCTGGCGCTGAGCGCGATCCTCGAGGCGCTCGGCTCGATGCTGCTGGCGCCGATCAACATGATCTTCAACACGAAGTTCGTCCTCTTCACGCTGCTGGGACAGGGCGTGGGGTGGGTCGCCCAGAAGCGCTCCGCCGACGAGGACGGCACGGACTGGAGGGAGGCCATCATCACCCACGGGGTGTCGACCGTCTTCGGCGTCGTCTGGGGCGTCTCCTCGCTGATCCTGATCCCGGTCTACTTCGCCTGGCTCAGCCCCGTGCTGGCCGGCCTCGTCTTCTCGATCCCGCTCTCGATCTTCCTGAGCAAGGCCGCGTTCGGGCGGCGCGCGCGCGAGCTCGGGATCTTCCTCACGCCCGAGGAGACGCACCCGCCCGCCGACCTCCAGCTCCTCGAGCAAAACCTCGCGGAATGCTACCGCCAGCTGCCCCCGTTCGAGCCGCTGCGGGCCGACTACGGCCTCATGCAGGCCGTCCTCGACCCCTACATCAACGCGATGCACGTCGCGCTCCTGAGGCAGCGCCGCCCGAGCGCCGGCGCGCGCGAGTGGTTCGCGAAGCTCCAGGCCAGGCTCCTGAGGGAGGGGCCGGCGCGCTTCACGACCAAGGAGAAGATGGCGCTGCTGCTGGACCCCCAGTCGATGATCCGCCTGCACCGCGAGCTCTGGACCCTCCCGTCGGACGCGCTGGCCGAGTGGTGGCGCCTGGCGATGAGGCAGTACAACGTCCTTGCGGCGGTGCCCAGCACCGCCCTCTACCGCTAGCCTAAGGGGCGAGCCGGCGGAGCTCGTCGCGGGCGAGGGCGAACTGGGCCTCGCAGTCGGCGATGAGGGGCTCGACCCCGGAGAGGCCCGTCGAGCGCGCCATCATCTCCAGCCGCTCGGACACCCCGCGCAGCGCCATCGCCCCCACGTTCGCCGAGCTCCCCTTGATCGTGTGCGCGGCGCGGGCGAACGAGGCGATGTCGCCCGACGCCAGGCCCGCCCTGAGCTCCTCCAGGCGCTTGGGGGTGTCCTCGATGTAGATCCCCACGATCTCGCGCAGGAACTCGCCGCCGTCGGTCGGGTTCAGGTCGCGAAGGCTCGCTATCGCCTCGGGGTCGATGATGGGGGGTTGGGACACGGGGGTGGGTCTAGGTTTGAAGGTTTCGGGTCCGGGGGCTCAGGTCGCCCACTCGAACGAGGTGTTCTGCTCGATCTCGGTGATGGTGGTCAGCCCGAGGAGGACCTTCTTGAGGCCGTCGTAGCGCAGGGGCCGGTAGCCCACCTTGGCGGCGGCCTTCGTGATCTCCTGCACGCTTCGCCCCTCGGAGATGAGCGCGCGGATCTCCTCCGTGATGAGGACGAGCTCGTGGATCGCGACGCGGCCCTTGTAGCCCGTCCCGCGGCACTTCGGGCAGCCCCGGCCCCGGTAGAAGGTCACGTCGGTGAGGCCCTCGTCCTTGAAGTACTTGGACAGGATCTCGCGGGAGGGCGTGTAGGCCTCCTTGCAGCTCTCGCAGATGCGCGCGGCCAGCCGCTGCGCGAGGACGCCGATCACCGAGGGGGCCACCATGTAGGGCTCCACCCCGATCTCGATCAGGCGGGTGATCGCCTGCGGCGCCGAGTTGGTGTGGAGCGTCGCGAAGACGATGTGCCCGGTCAGCGCCGCCTCGGTCGCGATCTTCGCCGTCTCCAGGTCCCGGATCTCGCCGATCAGGATCGCGTCGGGATCCTGCCGCATCAGGGCCCGGAGCAGGTTGGCGAACTTCAGGTCGATCGAGGCGTTGACCTGGCTCTGCGTCACGCCCTCGAGCTGGATCTCGATCGGATCCTCGATCGTCGAGATGTTCAGCTCCGGCGTGTTGATCTCGTGCAGGGCGGAGTAGAGGGTCGTGGTCTTGCCCGAGCCGGTCGGCCCCGTGACGAAGATGATGCCGTTGGGGTTCTGGATCAGGCGCTTGAAGGGCTGCAGGATCGACTGCGACATCATCATCTTCTCGAGCGTGATCATCGACTTCTTGCCCGACATCGCCAGGATGCGGATCACGACCTTCTCGCCGTAGGCCGACGGGATCGTCGAGACGCGGAAGTTGGCGGTCTGGGTCCCAATGGGCAGCGAGAAGCGGCCGTCCTGGGGGATGCGCGACTCGGCGATGTCCAGGTTGCAGAGGATCTTTATCCTTGAGATCAGGGCGCGGTGGAGCTTGCGGGAGAAGGCGAGGATCTCCCTCAGGTTGCCGTCGACGCGGAAGCGGATCCTCGAGTTGATCTCCTGAGCCTCGATGTGGATGTCGGTGGCCCTCTCCCGCATCGCATAGTACATGATCTCGTCGAGGATCTGGACCAGCGCGTTGTTCTCCGCCAGCTGGGCCAGCTTGTCGGCCGCGAGCTCGGGCTGGTCGAAGAGGGTCGAGCGCTCGAGCTGTCCGAGGCTGTCCTCGAGGCGCTCCTCGTTGGAGTAGTGGATCGCGATCGAGTCCTCCACCTCCCGCGGGAGGGCGAAGACCGGGCTCACCGGGATCCGCGCGATTTGGCCGAGCCTCTTGGCGGTCTCCTGGTCGTCCGGCGAGGCCATGGCGACGGTGAGGACGCCGTTGAAGATGTACAGCCCGATGGCCTTCGTCTTCTTCGCGACCTCGAGCGGGATCTTCTCGATCGCCTCGTCGGTGATCACGGAGACGAGCGGGTCCACGTAGGCGACGTTCATCGAGTCCGCCCAGAACCTGCAGGCGTCGTCCTTCGCCGCGATCTTCGCGTCGATCACGGCCTGAACGAGCTCGGGGCTGTCGCCGTGGTGCTCGCACATGCCGCGCAGCTCCTCCTCTCCCATGAAGTTTGGGGTCTCCTTGAGGCGGCCTAGGAACGACTCAACTCTTGGGCTTAACACGGGTGGGCTTCTTTGACTTGAACAGCTTGCCGATCTCGCTCTGGTCGAGCTTCTCCATCGCGAACGATGCCGAGCCCTTCTCGGCGTCCAGCTCGGCCAGCATCTCCGGAAGGGAATACCGGACCTCGGCCAGCATGGCCGACTTGGGGGCGGCGGGGGCGCCCTGGGGGGCGCTGGGCTCTGGGGGGTGCATGGTCAGGGGGGCTGGGCGCTCGTGTCGGAGGCGTCGGGCTCGAAGCAGGTGTCGATCGTGTCGGCCAGGGCCCGGCCGATCTCCTCGGGCGGGGCGTCCTTGCGGATGTAGTTGGCGGCGCCGAGCGCCGCGGCCTCGTCGATGGTCTGGCGGTTCGCCAGGGACGTCAGCATGACCACGACGCAGT
>CAYNLL010000216.1:0-3596 GCA_964398015.1 uncultured Opitutaceae bacterium
GAACGCCGAGCATCGAGTCCGGCCTGAAGACCGACGGATCAAGGAAGTCGTCGTCTATCCTCCTGTAGATCACGTCGACGGGAAGCAGGCCCGCGGTCGTGCGCATGTACACGCGCGCATCCTGGACGAGGAGGTCGCGGCCCTCCACGATGGGGATGCCCATCTGGCGCGCGAGGAAGCAGTGCTCGAAGTAGGCGCTGTTGTAGACGCCCGGCGTGAGCAGCACCACGTTGGGCTTCTCGTTCTTGGAGGGGGCGAGGTAGATCAGGGCCTTCAGGAGCTCGTCGGCGTAGCCCCCGACGGGCCGCACGCGGTAGCTCTGGAAGAGGTTCGGGAACGCCCGGCGCATGGCCGAGCGGTTCTCGATCATGTACGACACCCCCGAGGGGCAGCGCAGGTTGTCCTCCAGGACGAGGTAGCGCCCGTCGTGGTCGCGGATCAGGTCCGTGCCGCAGATGTGCACGTAGATGTCGCGGGGCACCGAGAAGTTCATGAACTCCCGCCTGAAGTGCTTCGCCGAGAGCACCTGCGCGGCCGGAACGACCTTGTCCTTGAGGATCTTCTGCTCGTGATAGAGGTCGTGCAGGAAGAGGTTGAGGGCGGTGACCCGCTGGATGAGGCCGGCCTCCAGCCTGGACCATTCCTTTGCGGGAATGATGCGCGGGATGAGGTCGAACGGGAATATGCGCTCCGTCCCCTCGGAGTCGTTGTAGACGGTGAACGTGACGCCGCGCCTCAGGAACGCCAGGTCGACCGCTGCGCGCCGGCGCTCGAATTCGGAGACCTCAAGGGTGCCCAGGCGGTCGGCGAGGCGGCGGTAATGGGGCCGCACCTCCGTGCCGGTGGCGTACATCTCGTCGAAGAACTCGCCGGCTTCGTAGGAATGGCTTAGGAGCGACACTAGGGTTTTGTTTAGGGAATCGAGGTCGCTTCAGCAAGTCCCTTGCCAGACTTGCTGCAAGAACGCGCGGCGGCCGCCGCGCTTCTAGTTGCTGGCCGGGAAATTAAACGGCAGCTCGATCCTCGCGTCCACGTTCCGGTCGTCCGAGGCGGTGGCCGGGCGGAAGCGCCAGCTGGCGACCGCATCCTTGCAGCGCCTGCCGATGTCGTCGTCGGAGGCGCTGCGCACGATGACATCGCTCACGGAACCGTCGCTCCTGACGACCAGCGAGAGCACCACCTGCGCGCCCGTTTTGCGCTGCTCGGCGCTCAGGACCGGCTGGGGGGAATCGATGCTCACGGGCTTGGTCTTGACCTCGCTCTCGCTGAAGACCCGGTCCCGCCTCAGGAGCTTGGCCTCGAGCTTCAGCGTCTGGCCCTCGGGGATTTCGCAGGTCACGGGCGTCGGGTCGTAGCCCGGGAGCGTCAGCTCGAGCTGGGCCTTCTTCGGGGTAAGGTCGTGGAGCGAGAGGGGGGTCGTGCCGAGGCGCTCGCCGTCCTTTTCCACCCACGCCCCGCTCGGGTCGCTGGTCAGCTCGAGCGAGCCGTCCAGGTATTTTGTCCCCACCGTCGCGGTCTGGCCCTTCTCGATGTGCACGTTCTCCACGTGATCGCGGCACGCGGTGCGTGAGAAGGTCACGATGTAGTCGCCATGCGGGAGGTCGTCGAGCGTCGCTGGCGTCCGTCCCGACCGGATTGGGCGGCCGACAGGGTCGCCCGCGGGGCGCACGGCATAATCAAGGACATCCGGAGTGCTGGAGAGCTGCAGCGTGCCGAGCGACGACTCGAGCGCCACGGTCCCCAGGTCCGTCGTCTTCGAGCCCTTGATCTGCGCCGTGATCTCTACCGGCTCGCGACCGGCGAGCGTGATCTGCACACGGTGGGCGCCCGGGGCGACACCCTCGAGCCTGACCGGTGAGGTGAGCGGCGCGCCGCCGTCGATCGAGACCGAGGCCCCCGCCGGCGCCGTCGCGAGGGTGAGCGTTCCCGGCAGCTTCGCGAGCTTCTCGGCCTCGACCTCCGCGAGCACCTCCCTCCTCGTCTCATCCGCAGTCTGCTTCCGCGTGATTTCAATGGCGGTCTCGAGCTCCTTGCGGGAGCGGTCGGCCTCCTCCTTGGCGCTCTGTTCCGCCTCCTTCAGGCGCTGCTCGGCGACGTGGTGCGCCAGGGCCTCCTGCTGCTCGAGGTCGAAGGCCTTGGCCTTCTCCATCCGGGCGTCGAGCACGACGGCGATCGCCGCAAAGACGAGAGCCGCGGCCACGCCGATTCCGATGTAGAAGCCCATCTTGCTCTTGGGCGGGGGGGCGTCCTGCTCGGGCGGCGCCTCAGGCGCCGGGGCCGCGGCCGACAGCTTGGGCTTCACGGCCTCGAAGGGGAGCGCCGTCACTGCCGGCTGCGGCACGGCTCCGCCCGCTGCACCGGCTCCCTTGGCGGCCGCTGCGGGCACCGGATGGGGAAACCCAGATGCGGTCCCCTCGCCGGGCTCCGGGGGAATGAAGCCGGGCCGGGAGAATGACGGAGGGCGCGAGTCGGGGGACGGCGCCCGAGCGGCGGGGGCGGGCGGCCGCGGGGTCCCGCCCGGCTCGGGCGGGTTGAACGCCGCCGGCTGGGGAGCCTGGGGCGCGGGCGGGCGGGCCAAGGGGACGGGTGGGCGCGAGGAGGAGCCGGGGGCCGGCGGGTCAAAGGACGGCCGCGGCGCGGGGGTGGGGTGGGCCTCCGGCTGGGGCGTGCGGGCCACGGGGACGGGCGGGCGCGTGGAGGGGGCCGGGGCAGCAAACGTCGCCACCGCGGGCGGCGCGCCTGCCGGCCTTGGCGTGGCCGGCGGCCGAGCCGCCTTGGGAGGGGCGGCCTGGGAAGCGGGATCGGCGGAAAGGGTGGGCCGTGCGCGCACGGGTGCCGGAGCGGGCCTGGCCTCCTCCACCGGATCGGGCTCCACCACGGGCTCGGGAACAGGCGCCTCCTCGGGAGCGGCGTCGACCTCGGTCCACGCGGGGCGCCACGCCTTGGTCTTTCGGATCCGTGCGGCAACCTGCTCAAAGAGCCCCGCCGACGCCGGGGAGAACGCCGCCGCGACGGAGGGGTCGGAGAACTTTAGTCCCAGGCACGACGTCAGCACCTCGAGCTCGGGCGCCCAGTGCGTCGTTCCGGCCGCGGCCCCGACCTCTCTGAGGAACCAGGACTGCTTGCCGGTCAGGCCTATGCACGCCAGGGCCGGCGGGCTCCCGGAGGAGGGCAGCTGGGCCAGCGCGAGCTTCACCTTCGGGCCGATGGCCGCGCCCACCTTTGGCCCCGGCTCCGTGAAGTCGTACGTCTCGTTGAAGAAGAGGCGCTCGCCCGCGCCGCGGAACTTCAGCCGAAGGGCCGCCTGCACCGCCGCGAAGATTGCCTCGAGTCCGACGTCGCAGGGCGCCACGCCCTCGACCCCGGCGGCCGTCACCAGCACGAGGCTCGAACGCACGGAGCCCAGGTCCCAAAGGGCGACCGACCCGCTGCCGGCCTGCCGCAGCGCCGCGGAGATCGCGGCCACGGGCTCGAAGGCTGCCGCGCCGATCCCCTCGGACTCGAGTTTGATCTCCTCCATCAGCGTCGAGAATTTCCCCAGCGCCTCCTGCGACGCGCCGGCCAGGACCCACTTGTCCATCCCGTCGGGCGTGACG